>JBEQUD010000424.1:0-5459 GCA_040349235.1 Acidobacteriota bacterium | reverse complement strand
CCAACGACTACGGCATCTCGCAGCTCTACGCGAATCGAGGCGGCACCCGCTTCGAGGAGATTGGCCGCGCCAGCGGTGTAGCGCGCACACCCAAGAGCGGCATGAACGCCGCGTTCGGCGACGTGTTCAACGACGGCCGTCTGTCCATCTACAAATCGAACATCTCCGAGCCCGGCGTCCTGGTGCAGGGCAACGACCTCTGGGTGCCGAAGGCGGCCAGCGCGCGGGTGCCCGAGTACCAGGATCTCGCCTCGAGCCTGGGCGTGGAACTCGGCGGCTGGAGCTGGGGCGCGCAGTTCGGGGACCTGAACAACGACGGCACCCAGGATCTGGTCCTCGTCAACGGCTACGTGTCCGCGGGCGAGCGCAGCAGCTACTGGTACGATTTTGCCCAGATCGCCGTCGGCCACAGTGCCATCATCGCCGACGCCGTCAACTGGCCATCGATGAACGGGCGCAGCCTCTCCGGCTACCAGCGCAAGCACGTCTGGATGAACGACGGCTTCGGCCGCTTCACCGATGTGGCGCAGGCTGTCGGCCTCACGGACGTCCATGACGGGCGCGCTGTTGCCCTCGCGGACCTCGACAATCGGGGCGTCCTCGATGTCATCGTCGCGAACCAGCGCGGTCCCGTGCTGGTGTACACGAACACGGTCCAGCCAGGGAGGCACTGGATCGATTTCGACCTCGAGGGCCGTGCGAGCAACCGCAGCGCGATTGGCGCGCGCGTCGAGCTGCACTGGGACGGCCACGTCCAGGTGCAGGAGGTCAGCGGGGGCAGCGGGTTCAGCGCCGAGAACCAGCGGCGCGTGCACTACGGGCTCGGCTCGAGCGGGACGGTCGAACGGGTCGTGGTCCGCTGGCCGTCCGGGCGGCAACAGACGCTCGAAAGACCGGCGGTCGATGCGCGCCACCGTGTCGTGGAACCGCAATGACCACGCGCCCCCGGTCCTCGCCGCTGTCGCTCGAGAACCGCTTTCTTCCGCCGCTGCTCATCACGGGCATCCTCGTCGCGGCGCATCTCTCGTTCGGCATCCTCGAAGGCTACGACCGGACAGGTCTGGCCATCGCGACGGCCATCGCCACGGAACTCGTCATGGGACGGTTGACGTCCGGCCGCTGGCCGAACCCGGCTAGCGCCTATATCTCGGGGATCAGCGTCGGCATTCTGGTGCGTTCGCCGTTTGCGTGGGCGTACGTGCTCGGGAGCTTCATTTCCATCACGTCGAAATACGTCCTGCGCCTGAACGGGCGCCACCTCTGGAACCCGTCGAACTTCGGGGTGAGCGCGCTGCTGTTTCTCGCGCCGGCCGCGGTCTCGCTGCTGAGCGTGCAGTGGGGCAACACGCTGTGGCCGATGATGGTCATCTGGGTTCTTGGCGCGGTCATCGTCTGGCGCGTCGGCCGGCTCCATATCAGCGCCACGTACGTCGCGTCGTTTCTGCTGCTCTCCGTCGTGCGGAGCGCGGTGACCGGAAACCCCTGGCTTGCGAGCGTCGCGCCCATCACCGGCCCCATGTATCAGCTGTTCATCTTCTTCATGGTGACGGACCCCAAGACCACCGTCCGTTCGAAGACGGGCCAGTGCGTCGTGGTGTTCGTCGTGGCGCTGGTCGAGATGGCGCTGCGCCTCGGGGAGTGCGTCTACGCGCCGTTCTACGCGCTGTTCCTCGTGGGGCCCGCGTCGCTGCTCGTCGAGGCCTGGTGGACCGCGAAGCCGCAGCGCTCGAGCAGCGTGTAGATCTCCGCACTCGTCGCCTCGAGCTTCCCGGCTGACGACACGATGTCCTCGGCCCGCACCGGGTGCCAATCGTGGCGCGAGCGGTCCCCGAGGCCCGCGACGTCGAAGGGTTCGATCGCGCGATCGATGCGGGCGAGCAGGGCATCGCGATCGGCCGGCTGCAGTGGGTGTCCTGCCGCCAGGGCCGCGCACGTCCGGAGTTCGCTGCCGAACCGCGGGTGGCGGTGCAGGAGAAACCCCGGCGCCAGATCGGGCCGGCCAAGGCGCCTCGCGGCCTCGCTGTAGCTAGCAGCCGCGAAGTAGAGAAGCCCGAGGCGCTTGAACACGGGGACGTCCGTCATGTTGGCGTAGAGCGCACCGACGAGCTGCTCCGTGACGTCGAGCTCGTCGCGCGTCTCTTGCGCGTAGGCGTCGAGCGCGGCCTCGCGCCCTGCCCCTTCCTTGGTGCGTTCGAGTACGTCCAGCAGGCGCCCGATACCGAGGAGCGTGAGGGGGAACCCCGTCGATAGCAACGGGTCGATGACGCCTGCTGCCGAAGGGAGGAGTGCCCATCGCCGGCCGCAGACTTCACGACTCCGAAAGGCGAGGTGCGGCGCGTGTACCCAGGGCCGTGCGATGCGGGCCCCCTGGAACTGCGCGTGCACCGAGGGCAGGCTGGCCATCAGCCGGTCCCACGCATCGGCGTGCGGCACCGTCCCCAGGCCGAGGCGGGCGGCGACCGCGTCGGTAACGGCGGCTCCCGCGCTCGTCAGGCCGTTGTTGAAGCGAAGGATCCAGATCCAGCCGCCCGGGAAGACGTGGTGGAGCGCCGCGTCGTCGGGCGGATAGGGCGGGCGCTCGTCGCTTGCGTGCCCCCAGCGCGCGACCTGTTCGAAATGCGTGTAAAGGCCCTGCGTGTGGGGGAGCCAGCGGAGGGGATCCGAATGCAGGCCGAGAGCCTGATGGAGAAACCCCCGCGGGCCGGTCGCGTCGATGACAAATTGCGTGGTGATGCGCACGGGCGCGTCGCCGCGCGCGCCACCAAGCACGACGCCGGTGCCGGTGTCGTCGAAGCGCTCGAGGTGCGTCTGGTCCAGGTAGCGAACGCCCGCCGCCTCGGCCTCGCGCACCAGGGCGTGGTCGAAGCCCGGGCGGTACCAATGGACATCGGCGGCTTCATCGTGCGGGCTCGCCGCGACCAGCAGCTGTCGCTCGTGCGCGGCCGTGTCCGCGAAGGCTTCGCCCGGCTTGTGGAAGTAGAACGAGAATCCCCGCTTGAGCCCGCCCGGCACGTCCGGCCGCGCCCGCTGCCAGGTTCCCCACTTCGAGAAGGGGCGGACACGAGGCAGGCCGTAGCGGTCGGCCAGTTCCTCGAGCAGCAGATTGGCGAGCGGCGTGGACGATTCGCCGATGACGAATCGCGGATGCCGGCCCCGTTCGACCAGCAACACGCGTTGTCCGCGGTGTTGGAGCGCCAGTGCCGTCAGCGCGCCGGCGAAGCCCGAGCCCACGACGGCCACGTCCACGTCGAGCCGCACGGGTGGGATCACGACGTGGCGGCCTCGCATCGCGCGCACGTGACGGCGGGCGCGGGTTGCTGCGCGAGGTTCATGACGTGGAGCCGGTTGCGACGTGTGGCCTGGCAGTGGGGACACGCGACGAGTCGATCGATATCCCACAGGTCCACGAAGACACGGGCGCGGCCGGAAGCGTGCTGGAGCGCAGCTTGGGCGCTGCGCTCCACGTCCGCCAGGGACGGCGCCCGGAACCCGCCCTCCGCGGCAATGGCCTCGAGCGCGCCGTTTCCGGCGCGGGTCGGCACCAGCGAGACGGCCGTGGCGCCGCAGGCCAGCGCGACATCCAGCGAGCGCAGCAGCCACGCGTCCTGTTCGCCGGCGAGGATGAACGGCGGCGACACGAGCAGGAAGACGCGTAGGGCAACGCCGTCACGCCTCAGCCTGTCGGCCGCACGCGCGAAAGTCTCGACGCTCATCCGCTTGTTCAACTGCTCGAGGGCATGCGGGTGCGCCGTCTCGAGCCCGATGGCCACCTCGAGCGCGGGCGCTGCGTGGCCCCCGTGCCGATGGAGCGCGTCCCGCCAGCGGTCCATCCGCGCCCCGACGAGGTCCGGATGCGACTCGACCACGACCCGTCCGAGGCCCGCCAACTGGCCGGCGATGGCCGGATAATCCACCTCCGGCACGGCCCGAGGGTCGAAGAAGCTTCCGGCGTTGTAGAGCTTCATCGCGGCGACCCCGGCGTCCCCGAGGGCTTGCCGCGCAGCGGCCACCTGCGCGGCGATCGCGCCCGCGGGCGTGTCGGCGATCGTGGTGTGCCGCCAGAGATCGCACATGGCGCATCGCCAGGGGCATTCGCGTCCGGTCAGAAAGACCGTCGCGACTCGCGCGACGCGGCCGTCCGCCGCCCGTTCGTCTTCCACGACGAGATCTTGATACCGCCAGGGGTCTGGCTCGGTACGTGCGGCACGGCGTTCGACGACGAACCGATCGCGCGCGCGGCTGGTGGCGGGGTACATGGGGTTGTGTTATCGTCGCCCCTCTAGGGGCCCCTAATCTTACTCACGCGCCCACGCGCATCGACGGTCGGCATTGGGCGATGCGCCTGCGGCCTTCGCACCTGAGAGGCTAGGCCAAGCCAGGCCACGTATGTATCCGACGCACGCCGCCCATCCGACTGACGCCTCGGTCCACCATGGTCCCACGCTGTCGTTTGTCGAACGCGTGAACGGGCCGGGCCACGAGCTCGCGCTCCGACTCTTCATGGTGGTCGTGCTGGCCCATTGGGCCGAGCACCTGCTGCAGGCGTTCCAGATTTACGTCCTCGGCTGGCCCGTGCCCGCTGCCCGCGGCCTGCTCGGCTACTTCTACCCGTGGCTCGTGACGTCCGAGGTGCTGCACTACGGCTACGCGCTCGTGATGCTCGCCGGGCTGTGGCTGCTGCGGCGGGGGTTCACCGGCAAGCAGGACCACCGCTGGTGGACCATCGCCCTCGGCATTCAGTTCTTCCACCACTTCGAACATGCGCTCCTGCAGTTCCAGGCCATCCGTGGCCATAACTTCTTCGGGCGGCCTGTACCCACGAGCATCGTCCAACTGTGGGTGCCGCGGGTGGAGCTTCACCTGTTCTACAACACCATCGTGTTCATCCCGATGATGATCGCGATGTACTACCACCTGTTCCCGCAGCCTGCTGACGCCGCGGCGCGCACGTGCACGTGCGCCTGGGACGCCGGCCTCCATCCCGCGGTGGGGTGATTCCGCTCCCGTCGGGTTTCGACGTTCTTCGCTGGCCGATCGTCGGCCGCTTTCTCCGCTGGCAGCACGCCCGGACCTCGCTCCAGCTGGTCATGCTGGGGGTGGCGCTCGTCGTCATCGCCGATGGCCTGTTGGCGCCCGCCGTAGCCCCGTTGCGGCTCGCCACCATCCTGGTCTGGGTGGACTACCGCGGGCTGCTCGTGCTGGCGCTCCTCGCCGCGGGCAACGTCTTCTGCATGGGATGCCCGCTGGTGCTCGTCCGCGACCTCGGGCGGCGCCTGCACGCACCGCGAAGGACCTGGCCCCGCCGCCTCCGTGGCAAATGGCTGGCACTGCTCCTGTTCGGAGCGATCCTGTTCATATACGAGCGGTGGGGGCTGTGGGCGGCTCCGCGCGCGACGGCGTGTCTGGTGCTCGCGTACTTCGTGACGGCGCTGGCCATCGACGTCACGTTTTCCGGCGCG
>JBEQUD010000404.1:0-7243 GCA_040349235.1 Acidobacteriota bacterium | reverse complement strand
CGTACTTGAGCGCGTCGATCTGCCATAACGCCGTCGTCATCAGCTCGACATGCCAACCGCGGCCACGGACCCGGCCGACCGCGGCACTGAACTGCTGTCGCAGGGCCGCCGCATCGACCCCCTTGGCAATCATGTTGACTCGGATGCCGCGCATGCCGCCACGGTGCAACCGATCGATCTCCGCGTTGGTGGTGCTGTCGTCGATCGCGGCGATGCCGCGCGCGGTGGGTCCAAACTGCGCGATTGCATCGAGCGTGCACGAATTGTCCGTGCCGTAGAAACTGGGCTGCACGATGACCACCCGGTCCACGTGCAGGGCCCGGTGCAGCGCGCCCAATTCCGCAACGGACGCAGGGTCTGGCGTGAACGCCCGCGCCCCGGTCAAGGGAAATTGCCGAGGGTCCCCGACGATGTGGGTGTGGCAATCGCATGCGCCGCGGGGCACGCTGAAGTTGACGGGCGTCGTCGCGGGCGCAGCGCTGGCGACGACCGGCGTGATGCGCCGCGCCAGTGCGACGACGCCGGCGACGCCCACCCCGGCAATCATGTCCCGTCGCGATAGCATGACCCTTCCTGACCTCGTGCGCGGACGATGCGCGCCTATGGCTTGTGGTTCTGGGCGTAGTCGAGCGCGAAGGCCTTGAGCGCCGGCCGGCTCAGCCCGAGCGCCGCCGCTTCGTCCGAGGCACGGCCGACATCCCACTTGTCGATGAGCATGCGCTTGATCATCCACATCATGGCCGCGCGGTTCCCGCTGGCGCAGTGGACGAAGGCGGGCTGGTTGGCCGGCGCGGTGACGGCACGCAGGAAGCCATCGACCATCGCCAAGTCCGGCGCGGCTTCGTTGAACGGCAAGTGGACGAAGTTGACGCCAGCCGCCTTCGCCGCCGCCGATTCTCCCTCGATGTCCGCGCCCGGCTCGCCTGCCAGCCGCAGGTCGATGATGGAGGCATAGCCCATGGTTCGCAGGCCGGCGACGGCGGCCGGCGTCGTGGCCCCCGCGCACGCGATGGTGGTGTCGAGCCGCGCAAAATTCGTCACGCCCGCAACGGTTTCCTTCGTGACGCCCTGGGCGCCCGCCGCGGCCGCGACCGTGACACCGACCGCCGCCGAAATACACGCCGTGAACATCAATACTCGTACTCGCATGGTGTGGCCTACTCCGGGGCCGGCGCTATGTTACGCGCGCGCCATCATCGCGGCAACCACGAGCCGTCCACGGCACAGCCATTGCTTGAACGGTCGTCATGCAGGAGCCCCCGATGACCACCAGTGCGGTGAAAGAGTCGCTGCGCCTCGTGGAGGCCGAGTATCGCGAGATTCCAGGGCTGCACCTGACGAAGGCGCAAATCCAGCGCCTCTGGCGGCTGGAAGCCCGGACATGCGACGCCGTCGTCGAGACCCTGGTCGCGAATCAGTTTCTGCGACAGACGCGAAAAGGGACCTACGTGCTGGCCGAGAGCGCCCGGTAAGGGAGCGGCCTACGGGGCCGCGGCGGGTTCAGGCGTATCGGTGACGCTGACGCTGACGTCCATCCCGAGAAACGAAGACGCCGCTCCGATGAAGCTGCCCCAGAGCGGCAGCGCCTGGCCGTGGTCCCACGCGACGGCCACCCGAATCAGATTGCGATTTCCCACGATGCAGTTGGTGGGATCGAAATCGACCCAGCCAGCCCCCGGCAGATACACCTGCATCCAGGCGTGCGTCGCCCCGCCGCCGATAGTGGCCCGCTCCTCGGTCTGCGGCACGAAGATGTAGCCGCTGACGAACCGGGCCGCCAGGCCGAGCGACCGCACCGCCTCCATCATGAACAGCGCGAAATCCCGGCAGCTGCCCGATCGGCGGCGAAGGGTCTCTTCCGGACGCTGCACGCCCTTGGCGGTTCGGCGCACGTAAGTGAATTCCTCTTGGATGCGGGATGTCATGGCCCCGAGCAGGGCCATGGTACCTGTGGAACCAGTCGGCGAGCGCAGGTGCGCGGCCCAACGGCTGACCTCTTCGCCCGGGTAATGGCGCAGGAGCGCACGCGCCAAGTCCGGCCGGTCCTCCTCGGGGTACGCGAACGGGTAGGTCTCGGCCCCGGCCTCGAGCGCGTAGTCAATCGGCGCGGTCTCGCGATGCTCGAGGGTAACCGTACTGTCGAAGCTGAGGCCCAGCGTGGGGCCGTCGAACGTGGCAATCGCGACCGAGTTGTCGAACACATCGTGGAGCCAGCGGAACGCGGCCGGGCTGGGGGTGATGTCGAGCTGCGTCCGCACGAGACGCAGGTCGTGGTTCTCCCGCGGCCGGAACATCATGCGGTGCTCGCCCAGTTCCACGGGCGCCGAGTAGCGATAGACCGTCGTGTGCCGCACCGTCAGGATGCGCAGGCGGGCGCTCACAGGTACGATCGCGGGCTGATCTCATCCACCCAGACCCTGAAGCCAGCCAGTACGTTGGGGCCGAACGCGTTGCTGATGGCCACGTCGGTCGCATCTCGGCCGCGCGCCATGAGGATGCGCCCGATGCGGGGCTCGTTGTTCCGCGCGTCGAAGGTGTGCCAGTGGCCGTCCACGTAGGCCTCGAACCACGCCGCGAAGTCCATCAGGCCGTAGGGGGGCGCCATGCCCGCGTCCCCCAGATACCCCGTGCAGTAGCGCGCGGGGATGTTCATGCAGCGGCAGAAGGTGATCGCCAGGTGCGCGTAGTCGCGGCACACCCCTTTCCGCTCGCTGAAGACCTCCCAGGCCGTCTTCGTGGGCCGGGCGTCGGCATAGCCGAACGCGATGTGACGGTGCACGTAGTCGCAGATGGCCTGCACGCGCTGCGCCCCTGTGGGCCCGTTCGAGAACAGGGCCCAGGCGACGTCCGACAGACGGTCCGTTTCGCAGTAGCGACTGCCGAGGAGGTACACGAGGCACTCCTCGGGCAGATCCTGGACGGGCTGCCACCGGTCCGAGAGCACGCTCGACTCGGGCAGGCCCGAGTCGTTGATGACGGCACTGCTGGTCAGTTGGATCCGCCCGGACGGGGCGACGAGTCGCGTGCACCAGTTACCAAAGGTGTCGCGGTAGAACGTGATGGGCACCGAAGGATTCGTGATGAGCACGTCCGGCACCACGATGTCGCTCGCCCGTGAATGATGGATGTTCACCATCAGCATCATCGGTGTCGGCTGCGGACAGTCGTACACCAATTCGTACCCGACGCGGAACTGCATAATCGACGATACTCCTGAACAGCCACTTCCAACAATATTCGTTGTGGCTGGGAGCCCGTGTGCAGAACAGCACACCCCTCACCGCTCGCTGACTTGCATCGTGTGGTCGATCGCAAGCGTGGGCCAGCCCTGCTTGTCCGGGCTCGACGGGGTCGCCGTCACGGAGAACCCTTGGGCGCCGTTGACCGTGGCGGTGAACACGTAGCCGCGCAGCTCCGCCGGGACCGTCAGCAGGCCATCCTCCTGCAGCTGCTCGAGCGTCGCATAGCTGGAGTGGGTGGCCAGATACTGGCCCTCGGCCTGCCCGATCACCAGCAGCTGGCTTCGCACGCCGACCACGTCAATCTGCTGCTGCGGGGGCGTCGCCTGCCGGCAGCCGGCCAGTGCCACCACACCCACCAGGGCAACGCCCGCCAGGATGCCGGAGATCGTTCGCCCGAGTCGGGCCTGCCTCATGTCGCACCTCACCTTGGCTGTTCGATGTGGGGCTCGTCACCCCAGGTATCTACAGAACTGTCGGCGCGAACGCGTCGCGCGCACAGAGGCCAGCCATGCGACTGCGGACTTCTCCGCAGGACAGCGAAATATTCGGCGAGCCGGCTCGGCCAGTCGAGTGAGCTCGGCCAGGAAAAACCCCGCGGAGCACACGGCACGATTACTGATAGAGGCAACCGTTCGGACACGAGAACCCGCTCGCGACATGGGGCGTGGCCCCGTTGACATGGTGGGTTCCAGCCAAGGAGCAGAGCGCATGGCGACAGTCACCGTCTCGGAATCAATTCCGGCACCGCTCGATCGGGTTTTCAAGGTCTTTACCGACGTTGAACACGGCCCCGACCATGTCTCGGGGATCAAACGGATCGAGATGCTGACGCCCGGACCATTCGGCCTCGGCACGCGCTGGCGGGAGACTCGCGAATTACTCGGAAAGTCCGACAGCGCCGAGATGGAGGTCACGTCCTTCGAGCGCGATCACACGTACACGCTCACGCACCATAAGGGCGGCGTGCGGATCGACACGAAATTCTGGTTCGACCCGACTGAGGCAGGCACGAAGGTCACAGTGGAATTCGAACTCGACAGCGCCGGATTGCCGCCAGGGCTGTTGACGCCGCTCAACTGGGCCATCGCCGGGAAGGTACGCGAGGTCATCGGGCGGGACCTGGCCGACCTCAAGACGTCGCTCGGCGCGCACTGACGCGCGGGCGCGAACCCGTCGAGGCCGCGACGGTCTCCGCCACAGCCTGGCCGAACGAGAGCGGCGCCTTGTCGGCGGCTGGTCAGTCGAGCGGCTCGAGCTTGACGATGGACGCGCCGTGGTCGTTGCCGACCCAGAACGTCACCGGGGTGGTCGAGTCATCGACGAAGATCCGCCGCACGTTCGTCTCGCGCGGCAGCAGGTATTCCGTCGTGGCGCCGGTCTTCGGGTCGAGGCGGACGATGCGGTCGCTCAACATGGACCCCGCCCACACGTCCCCGGTCTTGTCGGGGACCGCCTGATACGGGCCGCCCCAGGGCGTTGGCAGCTTCCACTCCTTGAACGCCTCGGTCTTGGGGTCGAACATCCCGACCATGTTCGTGCCGAACTCGGCGAACCACAGACGGCCGTCGGCGTCGAAGCCGCCGCGGCGGGGCTGCGACTGGCGCGTCGGCGTCGGGTACACCTTGAACTGCTTGGTCTTCGCGTCGATGCGCCCGATGACATCACCCGAGTACTCGAGGATGTAGAGGTTGTTGTCCCGATCCACCGGAATGCCGTAGGACGCGATGTTGCGGTTGGCGCCGGGCACGGGGAACGTGCCCAGGTTTTCCCAGGCGCCCGTCTTCACGTCGAGCCGGAGGATGGAATGGTCGGCCTGGTTGTTCGTCCACACCTTGCCGTCCACATGCGAGCCGGTCGGCATCACCATCGATTCCTGCGTCCCGTCCGACAGGACGTCTTTCGGGAGCGGGAACATCTGGAACTGCTCCGTCTTGCGGTCGAACTTCGCGATGCCGCCCTGGTACATCAGCGACAGCCAGATGTTCTCGTCCTTGTCGAACTCGGCCTCGAGCCCCCCGGTCGGAAAGCCCGGTCGCAGCACGGGCACGGCGTACTCGGTGGCCTTGCCGGTTCTCGGATCGAGCTTGCCAAAGAACTGCGCGGCGAAATCGGAATACCACGCGGTCCCCGTCGAGTCCACGATGACGTCGTGGGGCTGGGCATCCTTGCGCGGCAGGTCGTACTCGGTCATGACGACGCGCGTCGCCCGGCCCTTGGGCCGCGGAAAGGTCTTGAAGGCGTAGCTCCACGTGTCGCCGCCGCTCAAATTGATCGTGGCCATCCACTCGGCCGCGGCCTGCAACACGGTGTCCCCACCGGCGACGGTGCGCGGCGGCCCCTTCCGCATCTGCGGATGGGCGGGCGTGCTGCCCTGCGAGTACAGGCCCATGCGGCGGATGACCGCCACGAACTCTTCAGCGTTGTGCGTCGAGCGGACGACGCGTTCGAGCGTATGGCACACGGCGCAGTCGTACAGGTTTCGCTTCTGCTTGTCCGTGCCGGGCATGCTCTCCATCCACTCGGCGTTGCTCAACTGCGAGGCCACGCTGCGCGCCGGGCGCAACGTGATGTCTGCCGTCGCGGCGGCTCCGCCGGGCACGTCCACCGTCTTCGGGCCGTCGAGATCGTACCCGACGGCGCGGGTCTTGAGCGTGTAGTGTCCGGGCGGCAGCTTGGCGACGGGGAAGCTGTACCGCCCCTTGTCGTCGCTGACAACGGTGATGGTGACGGTCGCCCCGTCCGCCTTCGCGCTGACGAGGACACCCTCCATCAGGCCTTCTTTGTCCGAACGCACCTGCCCCGTCAGCGCGACGCCGGGGGCACCGGCCGCGCGGAGCGGACGAGACACCGCGACCACGGCCGCGCCCGCCATCATGGCCACAACCACCGCCGTCGTCGCTCTGGTCCGCATGTGCTTCTCCCTGAGTCCGCAATGACCGCGCGAATCCGGCACTCTTATACACCATGGCTACACACCCTGGCGACGCCGCTGGCAGCAAGCGGTTGCCCATTCTTGTAAGTCCCGGGGCGGCTTCTGGCGATGTTTGTCGCCCGCACACGGGCCAGATCGACCAGCAACCGAGGCATTTTTGAGCCATTTCACGACTTGCTGCGCCCGCCGGGCTGGCGTGTGATTTGCTGCTCCCCGGATATGGGGAGAATCCTGCGAGGCCTCGGGAGCCGGCGGCTGCCGTGCGAGTGCGTCGTCGGCATCTACGAAACCTACGAGGGGGGCACAGTCGCGCTGGTGGACGTCCGCGGCCCCGATTGTCCGGATCCGCGCCACCGGACCAACGCCGCCATCGCGCTCGGCGCGCCGGTCGGCCCGAAGGCCGGCCCGGAGGCCCGCCCGCTGCAGGCGGTACCGGACGGCGCCGCTCGGCACCCGGTCAGTTCCGCTTGACGACCACGAGGCTGATGTCGTCCGTCAGGTCGCCGAACGCACGCACGTCGCCGATGACGGCCCTGTAGATGTCGGCGGCCGGCAGGTGCTTCACCTGCCGAACAATCTGCTCGAGACGCCCTGGGAAGTAATCGTCGCCGCCGTGGCTGTGCTCGGACAGGCCGTCGGTGTGCAGCAGCAGAATATCGCCCTCGCCCATCAACACCCACTCGTTCATCTCGTAACGCGCCTTGAACCCCAGCAGGCTTTCGGTCCGATGGCGGTCCGTCACCTCGAGTGACGGCAACATGCCGAGCGGCGGCGAAGACACGCGCGCCGCTTCACTGACGTCCATGAAGCGATCGTGCTGCTGGGAGAACACCATGGGCGGGGGGTGCGCCGCCGACAGGAAGCGAAACCCCGCGTCCTCGGAAATCTCCCCGTAGATGAGCGAGACGAACTTGTGCGAGCTCGACGAGTTGTAGAAGCGCGTGTTCAGGTTCTCGAAGAGACGGCGCGTGACCTGCCCCGACATGTCCATCTCGTAGATCGCCCCGAGCAGGAACGCCTGGTGGAACATCGCCGCCATGAACGCGTCGGTAATCTGGTGGCCCGACAC
>JBEQUD010000372.1:0-2701 GCA_040349235.1 Acidobacteriota bacterium | reverse complement strand
GGAGAAGGAGTACGCCTTCGTCATGTGCATCAGCTCGCCGCCGTGGCCGCGCAGCAGGTAGTCGATGCCGAGCTTACGGTACGTCGGCATCGTCGGCATGACGATGCCCTGGTCGAGGTAGTGACCGTCGGTCAGGCGCGCCATCCCGCGCAGGTGGCGCTCGAAGTTCGCGAGAAACGCGCCATCGAGGATGTAGGGATGGTGCGGAACACCGGCAATGCGCGCCAGCTCCGTCGCGCCGCGATGGTCGATGCCCCCGTCGATGCCGATGCAGACCGAGGACAGGTTGAGCCCCGGCGGCACGAGCCCGAGCAAGGTGCGCGCGTCGAGGCCGCCCGAGAGCGACAGCCCGAGGCGTTCGCCGCTCTGGGCGCGGCGCGCGACGGCCGCGGCGAGGTGCGCGTCGAGCGCATCCAGCTGATCGGGGGACGTAGTCGCCGAGGCACGGACGCTCGGTTTCCAGTAGCGCGTCTCGTCCAGCCGCCCGTCCGCCGCATGGAAGACCACGCACGTGGCCGGAGGGACGGCGCGAATGCCCGCGAAGAACGTGTCGTTCCTGAAGAAATGGCCGAAGGCGAAGAACTCCGCGACGCCCGATTCGGACCACGACCGATCGACGCCCGGCTGCGCGAGAATCGCCTTGATCTCGCTCGAAACCACGAACGCGTCGGCCGTGCGCGCCATGTAGGTTGGCCGCAGGCCGAACCGGTCGGTGATGACGGTCAGCTCGCGCGACTGGCGGTCCCACACGCAGGCGCTGAAGAGGCCGTGGATGCGGGCGAGGAAGGCCGGGCCCTCGCGCAGCCAGCCCGCCAGCAGTAGATCGGCCTCGCTGTGCCCCAGGCCGACGGCACCCCCCGCCGCCAAGCGCCGGCGCTCGATGTCGGCGTCGTAGACTTCGCCGTCGAGCAGCAGCACGAAGCGGCCATCAGGCGAGGTGGCCGGCGCCGTCGTGCGGCTCGTGTCGAGCACCACGGCCCCCAACGAGACGCCCTCGTCCGGCCGGACGTCCTTGAACGTCCGGAACCACTCGAACGGGGCCAGCCGACGGAGCATGACGTCGAACTGCGGGGCGGGGAGGGGGGTGACGAGCGCGCACAGGCCAGGCATGTGGGGGCTATTGTACGGGTACAATCATGACACCTTAAGAGGTGTACTGATTTCATGCGCCACTTGAAGGAGACCAACCAGCGGCTTCTCGACGTCGCGGCTGAAGCGGACGCCCGCGAGGGCATCCGTCAGGGGCTTGAAGACGTGGAGAAGGGCCGCACGAGACCCGCACGTGAAGCTCTCGCAGCGCTCGGCCGTCAGCATCCCGCTGAACTACCGCCGGGCGGCCGCGACCACGTCGCATAGAATCCCGGCCATCGCCTTCGCATAGACCCGGTTGTCGCACTGCTCCACCAGGAACCGGCGGGCGTTGTCGCCCAGGCGCTGCGCGTCCGCGGGCGCACGCGTCAGCGCGAGAATCGCCTGGGCCATGGCCTCGGCATCACCGACACCGACAACGGCCGCGGTTTCGCCGTCCTTGACGTAGTCCGCCATGCCCCGCGACGCGGACACCACGAGCGGCCGCGCCATGGCCATGGCCTCGAGCAGCGTGTTGATGCCGCCCGCGTGGATCTTATCGAACAGCGGCAGCACGACCAGGCTGGCGCCGGCGTAGAGCGCGCGCAGGTCGGGATACGAAATGGTGTCGCGGCGCAGATCCAGCACAGCCGCCGGGTCATCGACCGACCGCGTCGTTTGCACGACGAAGCGTAGGTCGAAGCCAGCGGAGGCCCGGCAGATGGCGGCGGCCTTCGCGAGGGTGTCGAAATCCCGCGAGACATCGTTGCCCACGCTCAGCACATAGGGCCGCTCGCCCCCAGCCGCCGTCGGCGCGGGCGCGGGCCGGGCGCCCCTAGCGGCCGTGGGCACGGGCGTGGATGCACGCGTGGATACTGGCGTGGGCGCGGGCGCGTCCGATCGCGAGAAGTCCGGTCGATAGAACTCCGTGTCCGCGCGGTGGTGCAGGAACGTGGCGTGCACCGCCGGACCGTACTCCCGCGCCAGGTAGTCCATCTGCGTCCGCCCGAACACAACGACGCGCTGCGCGCGCGGCAGCACGTAGTCCTGGAGCCGCCGGCGGCGGGGATATTCGTACGAGAGCGCAGGGTCCACGAGCACGATCGGCAGGCGGAAGCCGAACCGCTCGCGCAGCCACATCAGGACGAACGCCGAGGCGTCCCCGACGCACACGGCCGCGTCGTAGCGCCGCACCCGCATCGCCAGGCGCAGGGCGCGGGCGGGGTCGAGGCCGCTGTAGAACTCGTGCACGCGCACGAGCGGGTTGAGCGGGATGCCGAACGAATCCTCGATGACCACCTCGAAGCCCTCAGCCTCGAGGTACAGCAGGGCGTCGGACGCGTCCGGAAACTGCGCGGGCGCGAGCCGGCCGGCAGTCCAGCGGTGCTTCCGGGGCCTGGGCCAGACGGCGGCTATCCGCATCGCGGGCGCCTTTTCATCCGACGTGGGGAGCCGACCACAGCGCCCTGGCCAGCTGGCGCGCGGCGCCGGCCGTCGGCCAAACGGCGAGCGCCTCCAGTGCGAACAGCGCCCCCGAGCCTCGGCGGCCCGTGTCGTACAGGTGCTGGCTGAGCAACCGCAGGGTCCACGCCTGCAGGCGCCTGGCCGCGCGACGGACTTCCGGGGTCGCCGC
>JBEQUD010000370.1:0-6567 GCA_040349235.1 Acidobacteriota bacterium | reverse complement strand
GCGGCGTTGGTCTGCGCGACGGGGGTGACGTTCCTCGCGCGCGGTCAGGGCGTGACGCCGGTCGTGCTGCTGAGTGTGCTCATGGCCACTGCGGCTCTCGTCGGCGTCGCCGCGCTCCGCACCCTCCGCCCCCTGCTGTCGCCAGACGAGGACCGCACCGCGATGGTGGGGTCGCGCACGCGCGTCGCGCTCGAGCGCGAGAAGGCGCTGACGCTCAGGTCGATCAAGGAGCTGGAATTCGACCGCGCCATGGGAAAGTTGTCCGACAGCGATTGGCAGGAGATGTCCGGGCGACTGCGCGCGCGCGCCGCGCGGTTGATGCGGCAGTTGGATGCCGGCGCCGGCTTCCGCGCCCAGATTGCGCGCGATGTCGCGGCGCGGACGGGGCAGCCGGCGGGCGCTACGGCCCCGCCCTCCGCGCCGCCGGTCGCCCCCGTTCGTGGCGCGTTCTGCGCGCAGTGTGGCACCGCGAGCGAGGCCGACGCACGGTTCTGTAAGAACTGCGGGCAGAAGCTGTGACGGGGCACACGCTGTGAGGGCTAAGTCTCGCCGCTCCGTCGTATGTCTGCTCGCGCTCGTTGTGTGCCTGGTGGGTATCGCCCGGGTGCAGGCGCAGTTCCAGATGCCCGATCCCAAGCAGATGTCGGGCATCCCCAGGCCCGTCACCGACCTGCCGGACGGCTCGATCTCGGTGCGCGTCATTCGCGGCGCCATGACCAACAACATCGGGAACCAGGTGGTCGAACTGCACTTTGGGACGACCACGATGAGCGCGAAGACCGACGACGCCGGCCGCGCGCAGTTCGATAAGGTGCCAGCGGGCGCCACCGTGCAGGCCGTGACGACGGTGGACGGCGAGCGCCTCGAGTCCGAGTCGTTCCCCGCTCCGGCGCAGGGAGGCATCCGGCTGCTGCTCGTCGCGACGGACCCGTCGCGCGCGGCGGCCGCCTCGGCGCCGGCTGTGCCAGGCCAGGTCACGATCGGCGGGCAGTCCCGGGTCGTGTTCGAACCCGGCGACGAGACGCTGGCCGTCTATTACCTGCTCGAAATCGTGAACCCCGCCAGCACGCCGGTGACGTTGCCCGCGGCGTTTTCGTTCGACATGCCCAAGGGGGCGATTGGGACCGGGTTGCTGCAGGGGTCGTCGCCCCTCGCGAGCGTCATCGGGACGCGCGTCCTCGTCAAGGGACCGTTCCCGCCGGGCGGAACGCTCGTGCAGGTGGGCTGCGAGTTGCCGGTCACATCGGGCACGCTGGACATCACGCAGCGGTTTCCCGCCGCGGTCGAACAGTTCACCCTCATTGCGAAGAAAGTCGGCGACCTGAAGGTGGCCTCGCCGCAACTGGCCAGCCAGCAGGAGATGAGCGCGCAGGGCGAACAGTTCATCGGCGGCACGGGCGGCCACGTCGAGGCGGGACAGCCGCTGACGTTCTCGTTCTCCGAGCTCCCGCATCACAGCTCCGTCCCGCGGTGGACTGCGTTGTCGCTAGCGCTCGGAATCGTGCTCGTCGGCGTCTGGGTCGGGACCAAGCCGACCCCGGTGTCCGTGGCGCGGGTGCACGAGCAGAAGCGGCTCGTGGCGCGCCGGGACAAGCTGCTCGACGAGTTGGCGCGCCTCGAGAGCGACCACAGCCGCGGGCGCGTGGACGACGCCCGCCACGCGGCGCGGCGCGAGGAATTCTACGCGGCGCTGGAATCGGTGTACGCGGCGCTCGACGCGACCGACGGGGCGCCGGACGACCCGGGCACCCTCGCCGCTGCCGCGGGCTGATGGATTTCGACGTCGTCGGCGTGACCGACGTGTCGCGGCACTTCGGCCGACGACGCGCCCTCTCCCGCCTCTCACTCACCGTGCACGAAGGCGACATCGTCGGGCTGCTCGGGCCAAACGGCGCGGGCAAGTCCACGCTCATCGGCATTCTCGCGACGCTGGTGGCCCCTTCCGCCGGCGAGGTCCGCTACGGCGGACACACAGCTGGGGCCGCCGGGGCGGCACTCCGCGCGCGCATTGGCGTCCTCGGCCACGAACTGCACCTGTACGGCGAGTTGAGCGCGCGCGAGAACCTCGCGTTCTTCGCGGCGCTCCACGGGCTCGACCCGGCGGCGGTCGTCGATCAGGCGCTCGACCGCGCCAGCCTGGCCGATCGTGCGGACGAGCCCGTGCTGGGGTTCTCGCGCGGGATGCGGCAGCGGCTCGGGCTCGAGCGGGCGCTCTTGCACGGGCCACGGCTCGTCCTGCTCGACGAGCCGTTCACCGGCCTCGACGATCGATCGGTCGGGATTGTCACGGATCGCCTGCGCCAGTTGGCCGCCGCTGGCGCGATCGTTCTCCTCGCGACGCACGACCTCGACCTGGCCGACGGCCTCGTGACCCGCGTCGCGCTGATGCGCGATGGCCGTCTGCTGGCGGACGAAGCTGCGACGCCGGGTCTGCGGGCGCGATATCGGCAGACCATCGGCCAGGCATGATCCCCGTCCCATGTTCCTGAAGACGGCGCTCCTCGTGCTCCGGAAGGACCTGGCGATTGAGAGCCGGAGCTTCGAGATTCTGGCCACGACGCTTTTCTTCGCCGTGGGCTGCGTGCTCGTGTTCGCCTTCGCCCTCGTCAAAGAGGGACAGGCGCCGCCCGACGCGGCCGCCGCGATCCTGTGGATCGCGCTCCTCTTCGCGGGCACGCTCGCGCTCGGCCGCACCTTCGAGCGCGAACGGTACGGGGAGACGATCCGAGCCCTGCTCCTCGCGCCAGCGCCACGGCCCGCGCTCTATGTGGGCAAGCTGCTCGGGGTGCTGTGCCTGCTCGCGCTGACCGAGCTCGTGCTCGTGCCGCTCATCGCCCTGCTGTTCGCCGCGCCGCTCTTCGCCCGGCTGGGCTTGATGCTCCCGCTCCTGGCACTCGGCACCATCGGCTTCGCCGCCGTCGGCACGCTGTTCGCCGCCATGCTGATGCGGACGCGGACGCGCGACGTGCTCCTGCCGGTCCTGTTGTATCCCATCACCATTCCGGTAATCATTGCGGGCGTCCGGGGGACGGCCGCGCTCTTGGCGTCGCCGCCGGACGAGCCCACGGCTATCATGTGGCTGGGCATCCTCCTGTGCTTCGACGTGGTGTTCGTGACGCTCTCGCTCTGGACGTTCGAACCCCTGATGACGGAATAGTCCGACTATGAGAAAGCTCTTCGTTCCGCTGACCGTGGTCACCGCCGCGATGTTCGCGTATGCGCCCGTGCTCATCGCACACGCCGCCTACGAGTCCACGATGGGGCTCGTCCAGAAGATCTTCTACTTCCACGTACCGGCCTGGTGGGCGATGTTCTCGGGCGTGGGCATCTGCGGCGGCGCGAGCCTCGTGTACCTGTTCAAGGGGCGGCCCAAGGCGGACGCGCTGGCGGCCTCGGCGGCGGAGGTCGCCGTCCTCTTCGGCCTCATGGGCCTCGTCACCGGCCCGCTGTGGGGCCGCAAGGCGTGGGGCGTGTGGTGGCAGTGGGACGCCAAGCTGACTATCGCGTTGCTCCTCGAGCTGACGTTTGTCGCGTACCTGCTGGTCCGCCGGTACGGCGGGCCGGGGTCGGACAAGCTCGCCGCGGCGGTTGGCATTTTCGGAACGGCGGTGGCGCCCTTTGTGTACGAGGCCGTCAACATCTGGCGGACCATTCATCCGAAGACATCGGTCGTGCCCACGCTGCCGCCAGGCATGGCCGGGACGTTCTGGTTCTGCGTGCTGGCGTTCATGCTGCTGTTCACGCTGCTGCTGACGGCACGCGTCCAGCTCGAATACCGGCGCGTGGCCCTGGACGAACTGTATCTGAGAGACGAGGACGACGAGCGATGAGACGCATGGCAAACGGCATGGGGACGACGGTTGCGCGCGCGGTTGTGGGCGTGCTCCTGGCAATCGGGATGACGACGCAGGCGTTCGCGCTGCAGGCGCCAGCCGGGCAGGAAGGGTTCGTGCCCCTCGACCAATTGCCCCCGGCGGACCAATTGCCGGCGGCGCCGCTCCTCGTGACGGCGTACGCGTTTATCTGGGTGGCCGTGTTCTTCTACGTCTGGACGCTCTGGCGCCGGCTGGGCCGTGTCGAGCGCGACCTCGCCGCGCTTGGCCGCCGGGCGCCGGAGCGGGGCCGCGGGCGGTGACAGCCGGCCATTTCATCTTCATCCCGTCCGTCCTGATGGTCGGGATCGCGATTGGGTGGATCCTGGGCTCGAGGGCGGCCAGCGACGCCTACGCGGCGGAGTTGCGACGGCGCGAAGAGCGCGCGGCAAGGCAGAAGAACCGCAGCTGACGCCCTAGCGGCCGTTTGCCAGCCGCAGGGCCAGCGCGTCCGGCAGACCCGCCTTGCGGATTTTTTCCTGCGCATCCGCCACCGGGTAGGACACGCGAATCAGGTCGAGGGTGCGCCGATCGGTGTCGAGCAGGGCATACGCCGCCCGCGGATCGCCGTCCCTGGGCTGCCCGACCGCACCCGGGTTGACCAGGTATTTCCCGCCCGCACGCAGCCGCAGCCGTGTCTCGCCGGACTCCGACAGCCGCGCCGAACTGGTCCCCTTGGGGGATTGCTCGAAGACCACAGGCTGATGGGTGTGCCCGAAGAGGCAGATCGGATGCCTGGCGGCGCGCAGGGCGCGCGCGGCAGCCACGGCGTCGAACAGATAGGCATCTTCGTCGTACGGCGAACCATGGCAGATCTCGACCGCGGCGTCCACCAGGCTCGGGCCCGTGGGGAGGGCCGCCAGCCAGTCCCGGTGGCCGGATGTGAGGGTGTCGAGCGTCCAGAGCGCGGCGGCCTTTGCGACGGCGTTGAACCCGTCCGCGCCCTCCAGCCCCGCGGCGACTTTGTCGTGATTGCCGCGTACCAGGGCGGCCGGCGCGAGGGCGATGATCTTCTCCACGACCGCATTCGGGTCCGCGCCGTAGCCGACCACGTCCCCGAGCACCAGCGCGGCGTCATACCCGCGGCGCGACGCATCGGCGAGACAGGCGTCGAGCGCCTCGACATTCGCGTGGATGTCGGTCAGGACCAGGTAGCGCATCAGCCGCGCAACAGATCCATGATCTGCTCGACCAGCGCGGCGCTGGTCTGCCGCCCGGCATCGATGTGGATGTGCGCCTGCTGGTAGGCCGATCGCCGGGCATGATAGAGGCGCTCGAAGGCTTCCCTGTCGCTGGCCAGTGGTCGCCGCCCATCGACCGGGAGACGGGCAATGGCCTGCTCGAGCGGGATGTCGAGCCAGATGGAGAGCCCGTCGGCGTTGATGAGCGCGCGGTTCTGCGGGTCCGCAAACGTGCCTCCACCGGTGGCCACGACCAGGTGCGGCACGCCGAGCTGCTCGGTGAGCACCGCACGCTCCGACAGGCGGAAGTACGGCTCGCCGTGCCGCGCGAAGATCTCCGACACGGAGAGATGCTCGCGGCGCTCGATCATCTCGTCGATGTCCACGGGTTGCCAGTCCAGCCGTCTGGCGACCCCACGCGCCACGGTCGTCTTGCCCGCCGCCATGAAGCCCACGAGATAGACCTTCTCGACCTTCATGCGGTCAGCCGGTGCAGGACGTCGAAGAAGCCGGGGTAGGAGATGATGACGGCGTCGGCGCCCTGGATGGTAGAGGGCTGCTCGGCGCCGAGCCCGGCAATGGCGAACGCCATCGCCATCCGGTGGTCGCCGCACGCATCGGCCACGCCGCCCCGCGGGCGGTGGGCCGGCCCCGACGCGAAGGCCCCGCCCGACACGACGAACCCATCGGGGCGCTCGTCGGCCGCGATGCCCAATGCGCGGAATCCGGCGACGAGCGCTGCGATCCGGTCGCTTTCCTTGACCCGCAGCTCTTCGGCGCCGCTCACGACGACCTGGCCGCCGTGCGCCGCGAGGGCGGCGATGGCCGGCAGCTCGTCGATGAGGCCCGGCACTTCGTCGGGCGTGATGACGACCGCGCGCATGTCTTCGTGGGTCACGCGGATGACGCCTTGCGGCTCGCCGCCGTCGGACGCGATCGCCTCCACTTCCACGCGTGCGCCAAACCGGCGCAGCACATCGAGGAGGCCCGTGCGCGTCGGGTTGAGGCCGACGGCTTCGATTTCGATACTCGAACCGGGAATCGCGGCCGCCGCGACCAGCCAGAAGGCGGCCGAGGAAAAATCGCCGGGCACCGACAGGTCGCGTCCGTGCAGCGTCTGTCCGCCCTCGACCGAGACGCTGGTGCCGGCGACGGACACCGTCCCCCCAAACGCCACGAGCGCCCGCTCGGTGTGGTCGCGCGTGGCGGCCGGCTCGACGACCGTGGTGCGGCCAGGGGTGTGCAGGCCGGCGAGCAGGACCGCGCTCTTCACCTGGGCGCTCGGGACGGCCGGCTGATAGGTGATCGGGTGCAGGTGCCCGCCGTGGACCGTCAGCGGGGCGTGGCCCTCGGTGGCGTCGATGCGCGCGCCCATCCGCTCGAGCGGCTCGATGACCCGCTTCATGGGCCGCCGCGACAGGGAGGCATCGCCGATGAACGGCGTCGAGAACGCGTGGCCCGCGACGACGCCGGCCATGAGGCGCATCGTGGTGCCGGAGTTGCCGGCGTCGAGC
>JBEQUD010000368.1:0-3207 GCA_040349235.1 Acidobacteriota bacterium | reverse complement strand
CGAACCCGACCAGCTGCCAGCGGGCGCGCTGCTGGCGGAAATATGCGTTGACCGGATGCGCCCACGCGGACGGCGCGCCGCCAACCGCGCTCAGCTGGACCTTGACGAACGTCCCTTCCTCGTGCGGGAGCCCGACGGGCGCGGGCGTGGTCGCCGTGACATTGGATGTCTCGCCAAGGTATTTGGTCTCGCCGGTCGCGTTGTCGAAGGTCGCCCACACGGCGTGGTACCCGCGCGGCGCGTGGGCGACGTCGGCGTCAACCGCCGCATTCTCGAACGTCAGCGTGCCGTCCTCGCCGAGCGCGGGATTCACGATGGGGTTGATGGCCGGCAGGTAGGCGCGCACGATCGCATCGCGCCGCTCGGCGAGCGCGCGAACGAGGAAGTCCTCGGACGCCGGGTCGCCGAAGTCCCCGGCGCGGACCGCCGCGCGAATCATCGCCGTGCTGATCGCGGCAAGCTTGCGGGCGGCCCAGAACTTGTCGGCCGATGTCGCGTGCAGGAACGCCTGGTTGGGGACGCGCGGCTTCCACGCGTCCGGATCGAAGCCCGCGTTGTGCGCCGGAAAGCGCCCGATGGCGCGCGACTCGTAGAACGCCGCTTTCCGCCACGTCGGGCGATAGAAGCCGAACCCGGCGATCTGCCTGCCCATTTCGCGCGGCTCCACGAGGTACGCCGAGCCTTCCCAGTAGTCGGCGGGGCCTACCCCGCCGCTGCCGAGCGCGGACCCGAAGTCAATCAGGTGATGACGGACGTGCACGCGCCCGCCTTCGGTGACGAGCGTATCGAGCGAGTTGATGGCCTTGGCGTCCACGTGGTTCAGCCACGCGGCGAACACCCCGTAGGCGCGCAGTTCGCGCCGGCCCTCGTGCGGCACGACGTCGTTGGGGTCGTCCGGCCGGGTGCCAAAGAAGCGGATGCGGCCGACGGGCGTGCCCGCGAGCGCCTTGCTCGCGACCACGCGAAAGGATCCGTCGGTACCGCGACTGGCGCGATCGAGCAACCGGTCGATGTCCTCGAAGCGCATCGGACGCGTCTTCCGACCGAACGGCGTGATCTTCGCCCCGGACCCAATCACCAGCTGCTCGCGGCGCACGTAGGCGATGTGGTTCTCGGGCACGTTGTAGCCGAGTGCCCACATCAGCTTGGTGACGGCAACCTCGGTGCCCGTCGCCATGCCACGGTAGCCCGGAGGATCGAACTTGAGGAACCAGCGCTGGCCGTGGACGTCTTTGATCGTGAACCCGGGCGTCACGCCGTCGCTCTTGGACGAGGTGATCGTCCACACGCCCGGCGCCGGTCCGTCGTCCATGTTCGGCCCCCTGGCGACGTCCGCCGGGGTCAGCGCGCGCCGACCGGCGCGGTTGGTGAACCAGCTCGAGTCCGGCACCTCGTCCACCGTGTTCACGTTCGTCGCCCGGCCTCGCGCCACGTCCGTTCCCATGAGGATGTTGGACGTCAAATCCACGAACAGATCGACCTCGAGGGGCCGCATGCTCGACGCGTCCTCGGTGTCGCGTTCGACCCAGATCGGGTCGTCTTGGTAGAAGCGTGGGGCGGCCGCCCCGGCTGGCATCGTCGTCGCCGCAATGGCCGCCACCAGGGCGCCAACAAATGCGGCTGACATCCGGAATGCTGTCGTGGGTCTCATGGTCGAATCCTCCGTTGTCTAGATCCGTTGCCTAGAAGCTGGGGCTGAACGAGAAGACGAGGCTCGTCCCTTCCCCGGTGCGGGCCACTTCGATGCGCGTGACGGTGGTGCTGGGCGTGTGGAACGAGATGCCCAGACCGTAGGTCTTCGTCAGGTCGCCCAGGTCAAGGCCTGCCGCGCGCGGCGCCACTTTGCCGGCATCGACAAAGAGCGCCATGTCCACCAGCGGCCCGGCCGTCCAGCGGTACTCGCCGGTGAAGAGCAGCCGGTTCCGATCCCGGAAGCGCCACGCGGGATAGCCCCGCAGCGTGTGGCTGCCACCGAGGTCCGGCATCAGGAAGTACGGCACGTCCTGCCCGGTGCCCGTGTCCGTCGATGACGCCAGGGCGCGAAGCGCGATGATCCAGCTCTCGCGGAGCACCGGAACGAACTGCTGGACCTCGGCGTCCACCCGGCGGAAGCTGTACGCCCCCGTGTTGGTCTGCCGGTAATCGGACCACTCCACCCGATAGAGGCCGCCCCGCTTCGTATAGCCAGGGGACGTGCGCGAGTCGAGTTCGGCGAAGAGGTGCGCGCGGCGATACGTCGGGTCGGCCGACGCGAGCCCGGTCGTGCCCGTGGCCGGGCCTGTTTCTATCTGCACCGCGTCGAGGCCGCCGCCGACGGCGACGAGACGCGAGGCCTGGAACCGCGTTGATACGCCGACGGTCGTCGCGGTGTAGGCAAAGCTGGTTCGCGCAGCCTGCACCGAGTCGTTGCCGGTGCCGTAGAACCCGATGCTCGGCGCATCGAGCCAGTTCGCTCGCACGTTCACCGCCATGCGGCCGTGTGCGAAGGTGGGAAGCCGCAGCGCAACGTCGGCGTCCTTGTAGTTCCTGACGGACCACACCGCGTGGGCGTCGAGCACGCCCGTCTCGTCGTACCGCGCCTGGACCCCGGGCCCGACCGCAAGGCCGCCGCCATCGACGATCGTCCCGATGAACGGATACACAGGGCGCTTGGCAAAGAGCGCGGAATCGAACCGCTCCACGCGCTCGAGGCGCTGCTCGAGCGGTGTCGGTTCGTAGGGATGGAGGCGCGTGGCTTTTTCGGCCCGGAGCGCAGCCAGTTCGCCCTCCCGGCTCTCCTGCGCGAAGACCGGCGCAGCGATGAGGCACACCGCGAGGCCGACGGCCACACGCGCCAGGGGCCGGAGGCCGAGCGGTGCGCTTGCGACGCGGCGCGGGGCCAGCAGCCCGAGCGCCACGCCGATCCATGCGAGCGTCAGCACCACGTTGATGGCGGCGAACTGCTCGACGCCGAGGTGCAGTTGGTGGGCGCCGACGTAGACCGCGAGCGCCGAGAGGACATCGCCCGCCCGCACGAAGAAGGTGTCGATGGCCTGCTTGGCTTTGTACTTGTCGTCGCGCGAGGTCGGCAGCCACAGCAGCTGCCGGGCCGTGTTCATGATCGAGTAGTCGGTGGCGTTTTCGGCGGTCTTGACCCAACGGACGACGGAAAACCCCACGCCGGCCGCGACGATCGCGTAGCCCCCGAGCGCGATGAGCGGCAGCGCG
>JBEQUD010000339.1:0-3709 GCA_040349235.1 Acidobacteriota bacterium | reverse complement strand
CTCCAGAAGACCTGTGCGGGGTGCCACAACCAGACGCGCGCGTCGGGAGGCCTCGACGTCAAGGTGCTCGAGCGCGGCGATTCGCTCACCACGCACCGGGCCGAGTGGGAAGCCGTCTACCGGAAGCTGGCTGCGGGGGGGATGCCGCCCGCGGGCGTCCCTAAGCCCGCTGGGCTGGCCGGGGTGGTGTCGTACCTCGATCGCGAGTTCGAGCGGCTGGACCGCGCCGCGGTGCCCGACCCCGGCCGGGTGACGGCGCGGCATCTGAACCGGACGGAGTACCGGAACACCATTCGCGACCTTGTCGGCGTGGACTTCCAGACCGCGCAGGAATTCCCCGTGGACGACTCCGGCGACGGCTTCGACAACATCGGCGACGTGCTGACGGTGTCGCCGCTGCTCGCCGAGAAATACCTGACGGCGGCCGAGCGCATCTCCGCGCGCGCCCTCGGCCTCGTGAAATTGCCGGCCAAGCCCGTCAGCGATTCCTACGCCGACGACGAGAACTACACCGAGGGCGCCCCGTTCACCGGCACGAGCGGCTCGGCGCACCGCGCCGGCAACAGCTTCATCGAGGCCACGCACCGCATCGAATACGACGGCGACTACACGATCATCGCCGGCCTGGCCGGCCAGCGCGGCCCGCAGGGTAAGCCCGTGACGATGGGCTTCTGGATGGACGGCACACTGCTGTACACCGAAGAGGTGCCGACCACGCCGCCCAAGACGGTGTATTTCGGTGCGTACGAGAAGCGCGAGTTCCGGGTGTTCCTGCCCGAGGGCAAGCACACGTTCCGGCTGGGCTTCATGCACGACGACGTCGGCGCGGCGCTGACCAAGAGTGCTGCGATTAATCCGCGGTCGAACAAGTACCCGCAGTACCTCGGGTTCCTCGGCCCCGAGCGCGCCGCGCACGAACCCGAAGGCCGCAAGAAGATCCTCATCTGCAACCCGCATACGGGGGCCGCGTGCGTGCAGCGGATTCTGGCCCACTTCGCGCACCGGGCCTACCGCCGCCCGGTGACCGCCGCCGAAGTGGCCGCGCTGGTCAAACTGGTTGGGGCCGCGCGTAAGGAGGGACTGAACCTCGAAGAGGCCATTCAGACGGCGGTCGAGGCGGTCCTCGTGTCGCCCGACTTCCTCTTCCGCATCGAGCGCGATGGCGCGCCGTCCGACGCCGGGCTGCCGCACCGCGTGTCCGATGTGGAGCTCGCGTCGCGGCTGAGCTACTTCCTCTGGAGCTCGATGCCCGACGACGAGCTCCTGGCGCTCGCGGAGTCCGGCAAGCTCAGTCGCCCCGAGGTGCTCGACGCGCAGGTGACGCGTCTACTGGCCGACCCGCGGTCCGCGAGCCTCGGCGACAATTTCGCCGGGCAGTGGTTGGAGATTCGCAACCTCGACGCGATCAAGCCCGATCCGGACAAGTTCCCCGAATGGAGCGCCGAACTGAAGGAGGCGATGCGCACGGAGACCAGCTTGTTCTTCAACGCGGTCCTGCGCGAGAACCGGCCAATCTCCGAGTTCCTGAACGCCCGCTACACCTTCTTGAACGAGACGCTGGCGAAGTTCTACGGCATCGACGGCGTCACCGGCCCGGACTTCCGTCGCGTGGACCTTTCGACCACCCAGCGGGGCGGTATTCTGGGCCACGCGAGCGTCCTGGCGGTGTCGAGCTATCCCACACGCACGTCGGTCGTGCTGCGCGGCAAGTACATCCTCGACAACATCCTCGGTTCGCCGCCCCCGCCCCCGCCGCCGAACGTGCCGGTGCTCGACGAATCGGCCGTCGGCACGCTGCTCTCGCTGCGCCAGCAGATGGAGCAGCATCGGGCCAACGCGACCTGTGCCGTCTGCCATTCCAAGATGGATCCGCTCGGGTTTGCGCTGGAGAACTACGACGCCATCGGACGCTGGCGCACCATGGACGGCAAGTTTCCCGTGGATTCGACCGGCACCCTGCCCGACGGCACGAAGTTCGACGGCCCAGGCGAGATGCGCCAGGCCTTGACCGCGCGCGTCCCCCAGCTGGCCGACAACCTGATCGAGAAGATGCTCATCTACGCCCTTGGCCGCGGTGTTGATGCGAGCGACCGCCGGGTCGTGCGTGCCATCAACCGCGCGTGGGCGGCGAAGGACTACCGGTTCCAGACGCTCGTCTTCGAGGTCGTGCACAGCCTGCCGTTCGGATCCCGGCGGGCCGAGGCCCCGAAGAAGGACGTCGCCCAGAACAAGGAGGTGTCGCGGTGATCACCAGAAAAGCGTTGCCCCGGCGGTCCTTCCTGCGCGGGGTGGGCGTCGCCATCGGCCTGCCGTGGCTCGACGCGATGGTGCCTGCGTTCGCGCGCGCGGCCGAGCACGCGCCCCCGGTGCGGCTGATGTTCCTGTACGTCCCGAACGGCGTGGACATGCCCAACTGGAATCCCGGCTATACGGGCGCCCTCAAGGAACTGCCGCGCATCCTGAAGCCGCTCGAGCCGTACCGCGACGACATCATGCTGCTCGGGAACCTCACGCACAACTACGCGCGAGGGCTGCTCGACGGCCCGGGGGACCACGGACGCTGCTCGGCCAACTACTTGACGGGATCGCACGTGCGCAAGACCGCGACGGACATCCACGTGGACGGCCCCATGTCGATGGACCAGCTCGTCGCCGGACGCATCGGCACGAAGACGAAGCTGCCCTCGCTCGAAATCGGGATGGAGGATCCGCGGCAGTCCGGCAGCTGCGACTCGGGATATTCGTGCGCCTACACGAACAACCTCGCGTGGAAGAGCGAGACGCAGCCGATGCCGCCCATCCTCGATCCGCGGATGCTCTTCGAACGGCTGTTCGGGGCCAACGCTGATTTGAGCCCCGCCGAGCGTCTCCGCCAGCACCGCGTGCGGACGAGCGTCCTGGATTTTGCCAGAGAGAGCACGAAGCGTCTCGAGCGCGACCTGGGCCCCACCGACCGCCGGAAGCTCGACGAGTACCTGACGGCGATTCGCGCCATCGAAGCGCAGATGGCGCGGGCCGGCGAGGATGACACGCCGGTTGACCCGGGGATGGGCAAGCCCGCGGGCGCCCCTGCGGACTTCGGCGAGCATTTCAAGCTGCTCACCGACATGGTGACCGTGGCCTTTCAGGCGGATCTGACGCGCGTGGCCACCTTCATGATCACGCGGGAGGGCACGTCGCGCTCGTACCGCGAGATTGGCATCCCCGACGGCCATCATCCGTTGACGCACCACGGCGGCAAGCTCGATCAGCTGGCCAAGGTCACGATGATCAACGAGTACCACGCCAAGAACTTCGCGGACTGGGTCGGCCGGCTGACGGCCATCAAGGAGGGCGAGGGCCGGCTCCTCGACAACCTCATGTTGGTGTACGGCGCGGGGTTGAGCGACGGCAACCGGCACTTGCACGAGGACCTGCCGACGATTCTCGTGGGCCGCGGCGGCGGCACGATCAAGCCGGGGCGGCGCGTCATGTTCCGGCGCGAGACGCCCTTCTGCAATCTGCACCTGAGCCTCATGGACCGGATGGGCGTCGAGGTGGAGAGTTTCGGCGATTCGTCCGGTCGGCTGTCCGGGCTGGACACGGTCTGACCCGATACGACTTGGTTCGACGCGATGTGAAGGAGAGCGAATGGCGGCGCCTGGAATCATCTTCGACAGCGACATGGGGCAGAACGTCGATGCCGCGCTGGCCCTCGCGCTGCTCTACA
>JBEQUD010000338.1:0-3435 GCA_040349235.1 Acidobacteriota bacterium | reverse complement strand
CGGCTGCTTCGAACCAATCCGTCGGACGCCGCTGTCCGCGCCGAGGCTGTCCGTGCCCTCGGTACCCTTGGGGCGCACGATGCCAGCGATCTGCTCCTCGACCTGTTCGGCGACCGCAGTCCAGCGACGCGCATCGCGGCCCTGCAGGCCGTCGCGGCGCTCGACCCCGACCAATTTACGCTCGTTCTGTCGGGGCTCGACCCCGATCCCGATTGGACCGTCCGCGCGGCGCTCGCCTCGCTTCTGGGCGGTGTGGCATCCGAAGCGGCCGCGGCGCGGCTGCACGTGATGCTCCGTGATTCCGATCAGCGTGTCGTGCCAGCCGTGCTGGCCTCGCTCGTCCGCGTGCGCCCGCCCGACCTGACGGACGTGCTCCTTGCGCAGCTCAAGGCGGACGACCCCGCCGTGCGTGCGGCCGCGGCGGCCGGTCTCGGCGAGATCAGGGCCGCGAAGGCGGCGCCGGCGCTTGCCGACGCCTATCGGGCTGGCGTGCGCGACGCGTCGCACGTCGCTCGCGTCGCGGCGCTGGTGGCCCTCGCGGCGTGCGACGCCGAAGCGGCGAAGCCGCTGCTGCGCGCGGCCTTGGCTGATAAGGATTGGGCCGTTCGCGTCCGCGCCGACGCGCTCTTGAGGCAGATTGATCCGGCTCGGGCCGCCGACCCCGCCACGGACATGCGTCCGGCCCCGACGACGCGCGCCGCCGCGGCGTACCGCGATCGTCAGGTCGTCAGCCCACCGTTTTCCACGGCGGCCTACCTGGACACCGACCGCGGAACCGTGCAGATCGAGCTTTTCGTGCTGGATGCGCCGCTCACCGTCGAGCACTTCGTCTCGCTCGCGCGCAAAGGATTCTTCGACGGGCTCGCCATCCGGCGCTCTGCGCCTGATTTCGTCCTCGAGACGGGCGATCCCCGCGGCGACGGGACGGGCGGTCCTGGCTACACGATCCGGAGCGAGACGAACGAGCAGTTCTGGCTTCGCGGTGCGGTCGGCATCGCTCTCGATGGCGGCCCGGAAACCGGCGGCAGCCGGTTTCTCGTCGCCGACGTCCCCCAGCCGCAACTCGATGGCACGCACACGGTCTTCGGGCGCGTGGTCGGGGGAATGGATGTCGTGGATCAACTGCGCGACAACGATGTCGTCAGGCGCGTGCGTGTGTGGGATGGCGCGACGATGTCGAGCGCGACGGGAAATTAAAACGGGAGCGTTGTGCGCATGACGTGCTGAGGGGGTACGTTGAAAAGGGGGCGACACGGCGCCCCCTTTTTTGACGGGCGAGCCAGCTTACCGCTTCTTGCCGGCCTTCTTCTTCCCGCCTTTGGCTTTCTTTGCCATTGTCTTTATCCCCCCCTTCATGTGGGTTTGCTTGCGAGAGTGCTCCCGTCATCGTCAGTGGCTGCCGCCTGGCACGCTCACCGTGATGCCGGCACTCTTCGCTTCGGGGCACCTTCCGTTGTTGCTAACAGCCCAGCTTGTCTGGACCCGGAAGGGCGAAGTCGAGTACGAAACCGATTTTCGACCTCACTAGGGATGGCCTGAGTTCACCACCCTCATACCAGATGTAGATTACGGTCGTGGCAGGACCACTGTCAAGCACAATGTGTAGGAAAAGTCAAAAAAAGTTGCGTCATTGTCGGCCTCGTTGCGCGGAGGCCGCGCGCAATTCGCGTTGCGCGCGCGCGAGTGCATCGACAGGCTCCGTTGGACGCATCTCGATGACGCGATTCCACTCGTCGATCGCGTCGTGCACCCGATTCATCGATGCGTACATCGACGCGAGCCCGAGTCGCGCGCGAATTTCCGTCGCGCGCGGTGCCTGCACGCTGCCTGCACGCGCGCGCGCGAGCAGCTCTTGCCACGCGGCGGCGCTGCCCGCGTGATCGTGCAGGTAGATCTCGCGCGCTTCGGCGATGCGCTGGCGGAACAGCGGATTGTGCGGGTAACGCGCGTCGAGCGCCTCCAGTCGCCGGATGGCGCCCGCGGCGTTCTGTTCGTACCACAACTCGACGACCTGGATCTGGTAGTCCGCCTCGCCCTTCAGGAGTTCGCCCCGGTCACGGGCCTGCAGCATCTCCTGCATGCCCTTCACGCGATTCCCGCCCGGGAGAAACAGCAGCCAGCGCAGCGCCTTTGCGGCGGTCGGCGCGACGTCCGCGTAGTAGTGGTAGAGACCGATGCCGAAGTACGCGTCGTACAGCGTGCCGTCGAGTCGGAGCGCGTGTTCGAGCGCGTCCTTGATCTTCTTGCCGTCGAAGGCCGCGGCCAGCCGTTCGCCGCGTAGCACCCGCCACTGTGCTCGCGGTGCGTACGCGCCAGCGAGATAGAACCAGGCCTCGGCGCGCTGCGGCTCGCGCCCGGTCCACGCTTCGTTCTGTGCGATAGCCGCGGCCGCGAGGTTCGAGAAGCGGGCGTCGAGCGCGGTGCTCTCCGGATTGATGAGGATCTCCCACGACGCGGACACTGCGCGCAGCGCCGCGCAGGCACCGACCGGTGCGGGCGGACACGCCTCTCTCAGAACCTGCTCCGCGCGGTCGAACCGTGCGTCGAGAATCGCGTCGTAGGCCGCGGCCAGAGGGGGGGCGCCCGTAAGCCCTGCCTCGACGCGAACGGTGTACGCGACGAGCGCGCAGACGACAGCAACCAAGAGCGCCGGGCCTGTCGCCCACCGCCCGCGACTCGCCGCTGACCGGCGCGGGATCGCCCGGCGAGGGCGGCCGGCGGATGTCACATGCTCGTCCGCAATTGCTGCTTGTCGTGGTGCCGTTCGATCGCGAGCTCGATGAGCCTGTCGAGGAGCGCCGGGTACGACAGCCCGCTCGCCCCCCACAGCTTGGGGTACATGCTGATGGTCGTGAACCCGGGAATCGTGTTCACCTCGTTCACGTAGAGCAGGTTCGTGTCAGCGGCCAGCAGGAAATCGACCCGCGCCATGCCCGCGCAATCGACCGCCTTGAACGCGGCGACGGCCATGGATTGAACCGCTGCGGCCAGCGACTCGGAGAGGACCGCCGGAATCGCCTCGCGCGAGCCAGAGTCCAGATACTTCGACTGGTAGTCGTAGAACTCGCCGGCGGGAATGATCTCGCCGGGCACCGACGCGACGGGATCGTCGTTGCCAAGGACCGCGCATTCAATCTCGCGCGCCGCCGGCACCGCGGCCTCGACGACGATCTTGCGATCGAACTCGGCCGCCAGGTTCATGGCCGCTCGCAGTTCGACGGCGTGCCGCGCCTTGGAAATGCCAACGCTCGACCCGAGGTTCGCAGGCTTCACGAACACGGGGAAACCCAGCTTCGCGACCAGGGCCTGCGTGATGGCGCGTTCGTCGCGCTGCCATTCGCGCTTGAGGACGACCTCGTAGTCGCAGACCGGCAGCCCCTTGGCCGCGAACACCAGTTTCATCGTGGCCTTGTCCATGCCGACCGCGGAGGCGAG
>JBEQUD010000324.1:0-2801 GCA_040349235.1 Acidobacteriota bacterium | reverse complement strand
GCCGCAGGGGGATGTGCCCGGCGAGTGGTATTCGCCGACGCAGCCGTTTCCGCTCGACGCGAAGGGCCGCCCCTTCAACTACGACCGTCAGGGCTTCACGGTAGACGACCTCCTCGACTTCACGGCGGAACTGCGCGCCGAGGCGCTGCAGGTGGCGTCGAAGTACAAGCTCGGCCCGGTGTTCACGCCGCCGGTCGTCAGCAAGGCGGATGGCCCGCTCGCGACGCTGGCCATGATGGTGACGGGGGGCGGCACCAACTGGCCTGGCGGCTCGTACGATCCGGAAACACATATCGTTTACGTCCACTCGCGGCGCGGCGCCGGGCAACTCGGGCTCGTGCCCCCGCGGCCCGAGAGCAAGACCGATGTCGCGTACGTCTCGGGCAACGCACTCACAGGGGCGCGTGGCGCGCCGCCGCCGCCGTTGCCGCTCGGGGCAGCGCCGCCGCCGCCCGAGGGCGGCCGAGGCCTCAACGTCCGCGGGCTGCCCCTCGTCAAGCCGCCGTACGGCCAGATCAGCGCCATCGACCTCGGCAAAGGCGAAGTGATCTGGCAGGTGGCGCACGGCGAGACGCCGGATCTGGTGCGCAATCATCCGGCGCTCAAGGGACTGGACATCCCGCGCACGGGCCGCAACGGCGTCATTGGCACGCTCGTCACCAAGACGCTGCTGGTTGCGGGCGAAACGGGATTCGGTCCGACGCCGTCAGGCGCCCGCGGGGCGCTCTTGCGCGCCTATGACAAGGCGACGGGGAAAGACGCGGGCGCGGTCTACATGCCGGCGCCGCAGACCGGGTCGCCGATGACGTACGTGATGCACGGCAAGCAGTACATCGTGCTCGCCATCGCGGGGCCGAACTTCCCCGGCGAGCTCATCGCCTACCGGCTGCCGTAGGACGCGTACGACACGCGAGCTGCGGCGCGGACGCGCGCGTCCGTTGCCGCGGAGCCTCGCCTGCGTCAATAGTTTGTCCATGACAACTGATTGACACCGTGCCTCCGGTACCGCTATACCTGGATGTCTGACGAAAGGCTATCCATGCGTATCTGTGTGACGGGAGCGACCGGCTTCATCGGGCGCGCGTTGGTACCCGCGCTCCTCCGCGACGGGCATACGGTGGTGGCCTGGGTGCGCTCGGCGTCGAGGGCCCGCGCGCGACTGGGCGCGGAGGTCGAGGTCGCCGAGGCGACGGGGGGGCCGACAGCCCTGACCGCCATCCTGAGCCGGTCGGACGCGGTCATCAACCTGGCGGGCGAGCCCATTCTCGGGCGGCGCTGGACGGCCGCCCGCCGGCAGGTGCTGCACGAGAGTCGCGTGGGCGAGACAAAGGCGCTCGTCCGTGCCCTACACGCGGCGAACCCGCGTCCCAGCCTGCTCGTATCCGGCAGCGCCGTCGGCTACTACGGGGACCGGGGCGAGGAGCGGCTGACGGAGCAGTCCGAGCCCGGCAACGACTTCCTTGCGCAGCTTTGTCGGGACTGGGAGCAGGCCGCCGTCGAGGCCGAGCCCCTCGGGGTCCGCGTCGTGCGCCTGCGGACTGGCGTGGTGCTCGGGCGCGACGGCGGTGCGCTCGCCCAGATGCTGCCGCCGTTCCGCATGGGTGCGGGTGGGCCCATCGGATCGGGCCGGCAGTACGTGCCCTGGATTCACTTGCACGATCTGGTCGGCATCATCAGCGCGGCCATCGCGGACAGCCGCTACCGCGGCCCGGTGAACGGCGTGGCGCCCGAACCGGCAACCAGCCGCGACTTCGCGCGCGCGCTGGGCGCCGCGCTCCACCGCCCGGCCGTGCTGCCGGTCCCCGGCGTGGCGCTCCGCCTCCTGTTCGGCGACGCGGCCGTCGTCCTCTTGGGCGGCCAGCGGGCCGAGCCCACCGTCGCGACCGCGCTGGGCTTCCGCTACGCCTTTCCCACGCTCGCCGGCGCGCTCGCCGACATCGTCGGGGGCACCGACGTCCGCATCTCGCCGCTGTCCGCGCTGCCCGACACGACGGGCGACGACCCCGGGCGCGGGTATCTGGCCCGCCACAAGCCCAGTTATCTGCTGCGGACCACGACGATCGTCAACGCCCCGCTCGACCAGGTGTTCCCGTTCTTCTCGCGCGCGGAGAACCTCGGGCTCATCACACCCGCGGGGATGGGGTTCGCGATTCGCGGGGCCGCGCCGACGATTGCCGAAGACACGACCATCGACTACACCGTCCGGATCGGTTTCTCCGCGCTCGCGTGGCGGTCGCGCATCGTGCGCTGGCAGCCCGGCCGCGCGTTCGTGGACCAGCAGGAACGAGGCCCGTACGCCTCGTGGTGGCACGAGCACGTCTTCCGCGCCGAGGGCAACCGCACGGTGATGGACGACCGGGTTTACTACGCGCCGCCGCTCGGGCTGCTCGGCCGGCTCGCGAACCGCGTGTTCATCGCGCCCACGCTCCGGCGCGTGTTCCAGTACCGCGGGGATGTGATCCGCCTGCGCTTCGGGACGTCGTAGTCGTAGCGTCCAGCACGCGTCGCCCCTGGCCCGGCATCGCTCCCGGCTTAGAATGACGTGTGATCTCCCTCACGCGCATCAGCAAGCAGTACGGGCGGCAGATTCTCTTCGTTGACGCCTCCTTCCAGCTCAACCCCGGCGAAAAAGTCGGTCTCATCGGGCCGAACGGATCCGGCAAGACCACGCTCTTCCGCATGCTGACCGGCGAAGAAGTCCCCGACGAGGGCGAGGTGTCGATTCCGAAGAAGCTGACCATCGGCTACTTCCGCCAGGACATCGAAGAAATGTCGGGCCGGCCGGTGCTCGACGAGGCGAT
>JBEQUD010000071.1:0-4448 GCA_040349235.1 Acidobacteriota bacterium | reverse complement strand
GAGCACGCTCTAGATCCTAATCCCTCTGCGCATCCACCGCATGCATCGGCCGGTGCCTGACCGACGCGAGGCGTCGGTTCTGGCACTGCCCTCACACGGGCGGCGGCTGCCCCCCTGTCAATTCGACTCGTTCGAGATAGCGAGCCACGTGCACCGGCCAGCCGCGCTCGGACGCGATCCGCTGCTCGAGCGCCTCGAGCCCGGCGGGCTCGCCGTGCACGAGGTATGTCATCGACGGGGGCGTGGTAAACCCTGACAGCCAGCGCATGATTTCCCCCGCGTCGGCGTGCGCCGACATGGAATCGAGGCGTTCCACGCGCGCACCGACGTGAATGAATCGGCCGTGCAGTTTCACCGCCGTCGCGCCGTCGCACAACTGGCGCCCGCGTGTCCCCGCTGCCTGGTAGCCGACGAACAGCACGGTATTGCGCGGGTCCGGCACGGCGGCCTCGAGGTGGTGCAGCACCCGGCCGCCCGTCGCCATCCCGCTGGCCGCGATGATGATGGCGGGCTCGCGCGACGCCGTCAGGGCCTTGGACTGTTGAATCGAGGCGACCGTCGTCATGCGTGTGGTCGAAAAGGACGAGAGGTCGCGGGCAGCAGCCGGCGGCACGTCCAGGTCCAGTTCCGGGGACCGCTTCGCGTAGAACTGGAGCGCGCTCGCGGCCATCGGGCTGTCCACGTAGACGGGCAGCACGGGTATGCGCCGCTCCTGCTCGAGTCGTTTGAGCCAATAGAGCACTTCCTCGACCCTGCCGATCGCGAACGACGGAATGATGAGCCGGCCACCGCGATTGGCGACGTCGGTGACGATGCCCGCCAGGCGTGCACCGTTGTCGTCCGCCGCGTGCAGGCGATCGCCGTATGTGGACTCGAGCAGCAGGAAGTCGGCTTGGGCGACCGGTCGCGGGTCTGGGAGGATTGGCCGGCCGTAGCGGCCGAGATCGCCGCCGAAGAGAATCGACTGCGCGCCGACCGTGACACGCGCGTAGGCGGAACCGAGCAGATGGCCCGCGTTGATGAATTCCACCTCGATGCCGGGCGCGACCGGCACCCGGCGGTCGTAACCGACCGGCTGGAGCTGGGCCAGCGCACGCGCGGCATCCACCTCGGTGTAGAGCGGAAGCGCCGGGCTATGCTTCGAATACCCGTGCCGGTTCGCCTGCCGGGCGTCCTCTTCCTGAATGTGCGCCGAGTCGGGCAGCACCAGCGTGCACAGGTCGCGCGTGCCCGGCGTGCAGAACACGCGGCCGCGAAAGCCTTCGGCCACCAGCCGCGGCAGGTAGCCGCAGTGGTCGAGATGCGCGTGCGTGAGGATGACCGCGTGGATCTCGGCCGCGGGGATGGGAAACGGCGCCCAGTTGCGCAGCCGCAGTTCCTTCAGGCCCTGGAACAAGCCGCAGTCCACGAGGATTCGCGTGTCCCCGTACTCGAGCAGGTGCTTCGAACCGGTCACCGTGCCCGCCGCGCCCAGAAACGTCAACGAGGGTGCCACGGTTGAGCATTGTATAGTGGGAGTTTCCGACTTCGGGGGCCATGAGCATCGATCTGTTGACCGCGCTTCGTTCGGGCACGTCTGTCGTTGGCGCCGAGCTGCGCCCACCGCGCGCGGAGCTTGCCACCAATGAGGGCATGGACGCGTGGATCGACACGTACCACGCCGTGCGTAAGCTCACGCGCCAGGGGACCTTCGTCTTCCTGACCGACAGCGCCGTCGGCGCGCAAGAAGAGGACAACCTCCGACACCTCGTGACGAACCTCGGGCAGGACGTGCCGCGCTCGCGCATCGTGCCGTTTCTCACCTCGAAGCACTCGCTCGACTACTGCGTCTCGTACGCGAAACGCGCCCACCAGCACGGATTTCCCGCGCTCGTCGTGCTCGGCGGCGACAAGGCGGTCGGCGCGCCTCGCTCGGTGGCGCACGCCTGGCAACTGCGACAGCTGTTGCGCGAGCGCGATCACACGTTGGCGCTCGGCGGCTGGGCGAATCCGCACGCCGACGCGGAGCGCCAGGTGGACTTCCTGGTCGCGCCCAACTTCCACGCGGAGTTCTTCCTCACCCAGGTCGTCAGCCATCATGAGATGGACGGCGTCTCGCGGTTCCTCGACGCGGCCGACCGGCGCGGCCTGGATCTGCCCGGGCTCTTCGGGGTGTTCTTCTACCGCAGCGCAAACCCACGCACGCTGAACGCCCTGCGCGGGTTCCTGCCGGTCCCCGTGGAAGGCCTGACCCGGGATTTCGCGGAGGGGTTGACGGCGGAGGACGTCTGCGCGCGGACGATCCGCGCGCTGAGGCAGGCCGGCGCGCGGCACATCTACATCAGCAACCTGCCGCCCGCGCGCGCGCAGGACGTGCTGGCCACCGTCCTCGAGAAGGCGCTGGCCTGAGCCTTCGGGCCTGAGCCTTCGTCATCCTCTCCGCGCTGCTTCGATGGCGGCGATGTCGATCTTCTTCATCGGCATCATGGCCTCGAACGCACGCTTGGCCTCGCCGCCACCGGCCGCAAGCGCGTCCGTTAGCGCGCGCGGGGTGATCTGCCAGGAGAGTCCCCAGCGGTCCTTGCACCAGCCGCACTGGCTTTCCGTCCCGCCATTGCCGACAAGCGCGTTCCAGTAGCGGTCCGTCTCTTCCTGATTGTCCGTGGCGATCTGGAAGGAGAAGGCCTCGCTGTGCTTGAACATCGGGCCACCATTGATGCCGAGACAGGGGATGCCCAGGACGGTGAACTCGACTGTCAGGACATCGCCCTTCTTCCCGCCCGGGTAATCACCGGGGGCTTTGTGCGCGGCGGTCACTTCGCTGTCTGGGAAGGTCGCGGCGTAGAAACGCGCGGCCTCGTGCGCGTCCTTGTCGAACCAGAGGCAGATGGTGTTCTTTGGTTTCATCACGACCAAGTATTGTGCAGGAAGCATGCCCACGAACACGAGGAAAGCTGGTGCTACCGTTTCGGCGGGGCGTTCAGGATGTCGAGCAGTTCCTGGAGCGCGGCGGCTTCGTTCGTCGCCGCATAGATGATGGCGCGGCGCTCTTGCAGGGACGGCGTGGTCCAGTCCTCGTGCTCCAATCGAATGCGGCCATCAGCGGCCACCTCCACCAGCACGGCGTCCATCTGCTCAACGTAGAGGCGCATGATGCCTCGGCGGCACGGCCGGCAGGACCATCAGACGCCCGCGGCCGTCGCCGCGCGCGCCGCGTCGTCCACGCCGAGAACGGCCACCGCCGTCGGCGAGCCGCCGGACCCGCCCGCATAGGCATACTCGACGTTCACGTCCGCCGCAGCCACGAGGCGGAGTACCGAGGCAAGCCCGTCGGGCGCATTCGCGACGACGGTGACGATGACATCGCGCTCGGTGATCTGGTGGTGGTGTTCGCGCAGGGCCGCTGCGCCGTGCACGTGATTGTCGACGACCAGGTGGAGATGGCCCGACGCATCGAGCCCCAGCGCGAGAATGTTCACGCGCTCGGCCGACAGCAGTCCGCAGACGCCAGCCAAGGCGCCGGGGTTGTTGGGCAGGCGCAGCGTGATCTCCGGAAGGACGGCCATGGACGGAGCCTATCAGATTCCAGATGAAGCGCACGCGAGACGGACACCGCGCCTGATGCCGGGCCAGGGCGCAAAACAACGCCTGGGACGCGTTCGTTGCGCCCCAGGCGTCGGGAAAAGCGCGCGTCGCGTCGGCGGCGACTACGCCAGAACCTTGATGACGACGCGCCGGTTCTGCGCGCGGCCGGCCTTCGTCTTGTTCGGGGCGACCGGCTTGTCGGGGCCGTAGCTGATGACGTTCATCTTGTGGAGCGGAATCTGGTAGTGCTCGTACAGGTAACGCTGAACGGCGGCCGCGCGCTCGAGGCCGACCTTATCGTTCACTGCCTTGGGCCCGACGTTGTCGGTGTGCCCCTCGATTTCGAGATAGATGTTCTTCGGGTCCTGCTTCAGTTGTTCGACCATCTGGTCGAGTTTCTGCCTGGCTTCCTCGGGCAATTCGGTCTGACCGAATTTGAAGTTGCCCTCGTCGGCGCTGAGCGCCACCTCGTACACCAGGCGCCGGTTGGCCTTGTCGAGCGTATCCACTTTGGTGCCCACTTCGGTGGCCGCCGTGTGCGCGGCCATCGCGGCACTGTTCGCGGCACCTGCGGCGTCGTTCGCCTGGGCCGCCGCCTGTGCAGCCGCCTGCGCCTTCTGATCGACCTCGCCGATGCGGCCCTCGTTCTTCCGCGTCCGCTCCTGCGTTTCCTCGACGGAGCGGCCAAGGGAGTCCACCTTGGCGTTGACCTCGCCGACACTCGTCCGCACGAACTTCTTGGTCGCGCACGCGGTGGAGCCTCCCACCGCGAGGATGGCGACCGGTACTGCCACGAAGAATCTTCGAATCATGATCGTGTCTCCTAGTCTGAAGCGGGACGATATTGCCCCGCGAAATATCCACTCCGGGCTCGCACCGTCAGG
>JBEQUD010000293.1:0-9489 GCA_040349235.1 Acidobacteriota bacterium | reverse complement strand
CTCGCCTGTTCAAGTGATGAATTCCTGCCCATTGGCGAACGGGCGAGGCCCTCGCCGTTTACAGTCGCATCATCGGTAGCGGATTCAACGGATGGGTTCGCAGTCGTCTGATCGAGAGCTGGATCAATCGCCTGTGAAAACCCGCGCTCGGCCAGACGGCCAGAATCGGCCTCACGATTCGCGCGGGCAGTCCAAAGGTCAAGGCGCCGCGTGATACGTCGATCCAGTCGGCCTTCCTGAACGGCTCCACGAGCCACGCCGTGTCAGCGCGCGACGGCGTGAGCTTGTGATGGTCGGCGATCATGGATTCGACCTCGAGGATCCACTCCGGGTGACAGCCCGCAGCAAGGTGGGCCCGCGCGAGCCTTGCTGACGGCTCGAGATAGTCGAACGTGCCGTCGGTCCAGATGCCGAGATCGTGAAAGGCCGAGGCGATTGCGATCTTCTCGAGCTCGTCACGGCCGCCCGGCGCCAACACCACGCAGAGATTGGCCACGCGGTATGCGTGGTTGCGATAGCCGACGAAGTCGATCCCGAGTTGGACGGCGTGGGCGCCGAGCACCTGATCAAGTATCGGGATGTCGGTGAGTATGCCCGGCGCCACTGGTCCAGTCTCGGCCGGCTAGGCTTTCAAGAACGAAAGCAAGTCAGCGTTAATCGTGTCGGCTTCAGTCGTGGGCATGCCGTGCGGGAAGCCCTTGTAGGTCCTGAGTGTGCCCCTCCTCAGCAGGGTGGCGGACAGCGGAGCAGAGTCGGCATATGGCACGATCTGGTCGTCATCACCGTGCATGACGAGGACCGGCACGGTGATCTTCTTCAGGTCCTCGGTGAAATCGGTTTGGGAGAAGGCGGCGACGCCGTCATAGTGCGCCTTGGCAGATCCCATCATGCCCTGGCGCCACCAGTTCCAAACCGTCCCTTGCGAGGGCGTCGAGTGAGGCCGGTTGTAGCCGTAGAACGGGCCCGCCGCGATGTCGTAGTAGAACTGCGATCGGTTGGCGGCGAGCTGCGCCTGGAAGCCGTCGAACACCTCCTTGGGCAACCCGCCCGGATTCGCCGGCGTCTTCACCATCAGCGGGGGCACCGCGCTGATGAGCACGGCTTTTGCGACCCGGCCCTCGCCGTGGCGCGCCAGATAGCGCACCACTTCGCCGCCGCCGGTTGAGTGTCCGACATGCACAGCCTCCTCGAGATCGAGGTGTTCGGTAAGGGCGGCGAGGTCGTCGGCGTAGTGGTCCATGTCGTGGCCGTGACCGATCTGGCTCGAGCGGCCATGGCCGCGCCGATCGTGGGCGATGACGCGATAGCCGTGCTCGAGGAAGAACAGCATCTGCGCGTCCCAGTCGTCAGCCGATAGCGGCCAGCCATGGCTGAACACGATCGGCTGACCCTTGCCCCAGTCCTTGTAGAAGATCTCGACGCCGTCCGTGGCGGTGAACGCGCTCATCCTGGGATCTCCGTTTGTCTAATTAGTGCGCCGCAACGCGCGCGTTGATCCACTGCTTGATGTCGGCCATCACCTTCTCTTTGTCGAGGTCGTTGAGCAGGTCGTGGAAGTGTCCCTCGTACAGCTTCAACGTCTTGTCCTTCGAACCTGCGGTGTCGAAGAAGAGCTGGCTGCCGGCCGGCTTGGTCACCTTGTCCGCGGTGCCGTGCAGGATGAGCACGGGGAGCGTGATGAGTGGGAACTCCCGCTTCAAACGCTCGTCAGCGAGCACGAGCTGGGCGACCGTCCGCGTCGGCTGCACTTCGTGCGCAATCAAGGGATCGTCGAGCATCGCCTGCACGGCTTCTGGATCGCGGGAGAAGTCCGCGGTCTTCAGATCCAACACGTGCGCGTGGGGTGCGATATGGCTCAGGCCCTTGAGGACCGCCAGCGCGAAGTCAGGCGCGTAGACCTGGAAGGCGAAGCTCTCGCAAATGAAGCCTTTCAGGTCGGCCTGATGCTCGAGCGCGTAGACCGATGAAACGACGCCTCCAGCGCTGTGTCCGAGCAGGAAGACCGGCAATCCAGGCTCCCGCGACTTGGCGAGCGTCATGGCGGCGTGCACGTCGTCGAGGTAGTCCTTGAACGTCTCGAGGTAGAACCGGTCGCCGTCCGACTTGCCGCGTCCGTGCAGGTCCAGGGCGTACACGGCCAGCCCGTCGGCCACGAACTGCTCGGCCGCCCAGCCGTAGTACCCGCTGTGGGACTTCACGCCGTGACAGATGACCACGACAGCGCGCGGCGTCGTCGCGGGCCGCCAGGAGCGGACGAGGATGTTGAGACCAGCGCCACCTGTAATCCGGTCCTCACGCGCGGTCGTTTGTGTCTGCGTTGTCGTCATGAAAGGCATCTCCTGTAAACGGCTGACCCTTGCGACGGGCAACAGTTCCACGCGCATCAGACCACGTGCGTACCTTATGAATCCATTAGACGAAGGTCGAGGCACGACCTTCGTAGGGGGACGGGCGGGGCCGCCCGACTATCGCGAGGGTAGCGGGAGCTCGAGCCTCGCGGCGATCCTCACCAGCTCTGCAAGAGAGTCCGCCTTCATCTTCTGCATCACCTGTCCGCGATGCGCTTTAACCGTCGCCTCGGTCATGCCGAGTTCGGCGCCGACTTGCTTGTTCAGCAGGCCGGCGACCACCCACGCGAGGACTTCTCGTTCTCGAGGCGTCAGCGACGCGTACCGATCGCGGAGCATTGTGCGTTCGGACGCCTGCGCGAGCGCCACGCGGCTCCGCTCGATCGCGCGCCGGATCGCATCCAATAACACGTCAGGTTCGAATGGTTTGGTCAGGAACTCGGCGGCGCCGGCTTTCATCGCGCGGACGCTCATCGGAATATCCCCATGGCCGGTGACAAAAATGATCGGCATGTCGGTGCGATTGGCGGCGACACGCTCCTGGACGTCGAGCCCGTTGAGGTCTGGGAGCTCCACGTCCAGTACCAGACAGCTCGGCGCCGGGTCTCGCGGCCGCGACAGGAAATCCTGTGCGGAGCTGAATGTCTCGGGCCTCCAACCGGCCCAGCGAATGAGCGATTCCAGCGATTCACGGACGGAGACATCGTCATCGACCACGAACACGACAGGCGTCGGCGGCGTCGATTCGCCCATCGGTGTGCCGCGCGATGCGCTCGAGGAATGCATGTCGTCCCTCCGAGGTATGCGAATCGGATCAGCCCGCCCGAAGGGCCGCATTGACGGCATTTCGCAGTGCCGCCCCGCTGAAGGGTTTGAACAGGCACTCGACCGCGCCGGCGCTGATCAAGCGGACACGGACGGTATCATCTTCGTGAGCCGTGATGAAGACGATGGGAATAGCCTGCTGACGGCGCGACAGCTCCATCTGGAGCGCGGGTCCGCCCATCCCCGGCATCGCGATGTCCAGGACCAAACACCTCGTCTGACCGACGAATGCAGACGCGAGGAAGTCCTCCGCGGACGAAAACGCTTGCGCGGCAAAGCCGAACTTCCTGAGCAGGTGCGGCAATGACTCACGCACGGACTCGTCATCATCGACGACGCACACCAGGGGCAGAGGCATCACTGCGCCTGCCCTTGCACGCCTTCGACGTCCGGCACGCCAGGGGGCGGAGGGGCGTCCACATGACGAGGGTCGGCGAGCAAGGGAAGGCGAGGGAGTGAGAACCCAAACGTCGCGCCAGGCCCGTCATTGCATGCCGCCCAGATCCGTCCCTGATGCCGCTCGACAATCGAACGGCTGATCGACAAGCCGATCCCCATGCCCTCGCGCTTTGTCGTGTAGAACGTGTCGAAGAGTCGGCACGCACTCTCGGGGTCGAATCCAGGTCCGGTGTCGCGCACGCTGAGACGCACGTGATCGTCCTCGTCACGCTCGGTCCTGACAACGAGCTGCCTCGGGCGGTCCTCGATGGCGCTCATCGCTTCCGCCGAGTTCAAGACCAGATTGAGGACCACTTGTTGAAGTTGTACCCGGTCGCCCCTCACAGGTGGGAGGTCGTGCGCCAACTCCGTGAGCACCATCACCTGGGCCTTCTGGAGCTCGCTCAAGGACAGCGCAAGGACCTCTCGCGTCGCCTCGTTCAAGTCCAAGGACTCGCTTGCACTGGTCGTCTTCTTGAACAGCGTGCGGAGGCGGGTGATCACCTCCGACGCCCGATTGGCATCACGGATCGTGCGCTGCGCACTCTCCAAAGCGCCGTTGATGTCAGGGGGATCGTCCGCCAGCATCAGTAGCGACGTGCTCGCGTTCGTGACAATGCCAGACAGGGGTTGATTGATCTCGTGCGCGATCGACGCCGTCAAAGCGCCGACGGTGGCAACGCGCGCCGCGTGTGCCAACTCGTTGCGCATCTCGTTCAGGGCGTTCTCGGATTGCTTTCGTTCCGTCACGTCCTTGACCGCCCCGATGAACTCGACCACGTTGCCGTGCTCATCGCGGAACGCGTGGGTCAAGACCTGGAGGTACTTGACCGAACCATCGGGCATCAGTAGTCGGGGCTCTACCGCAAAGTCCTGGCCATCGCGCACGGCGCATTCGACCGTGTGATTGAAGAGCGGTAGATCCTCCGGGTGGATGCGCTCGCGCACCATGTGAACGGTGGGGGTCATGTCCGGATCGAAGTCGAAAATGCGGAACATCTCCTTCGACCAGATCAGCTCCTCGCTCGGAGGGCGCCAACACGAACTGCCCGTCAGGCTGAGGCGCTCAGCTTTCGAGAGGATGGCCTCGTGTCGCCGGCGCTCTTCTTCCGCGTGCCGGCGCTCCGTGACGTCTCGAATGGCGCCGATCCACTCGACGAGGCCGTCGGCCTCGTCACGAAGAGCGTCCGCGACCACGTGCACGTACCTGATAGTGCCGTCCTCCAGTTGCACGCGGCAGTCGAAGTCGAACTGCCTCTCGGTTCCGCCGAGCATGCGGAGGAACAGGGGCAAGTCCTCTGGGTGGATGCGGTCTCGCATGGCTCCCGGCGGCACCGGCAGGGCCGGATCAAGTCCGCAGATCCGGCACGCCTCCTCCGAGAGCGTCAGTTCGTCCGTGGCGGCGCTGTAGCTGAAGCTGCCCGTCGTGCTCACGCGCTGCGCACGTGCCAAGTGCGCCTGGCTGCGCCTCAGCCTCTCTTCGGCTTGGGCGCGCTCGACCGCAATGCTGGCGATGTGCATCACCTGCCCGATGAGTTCTGTCTGTCGTGGGGTGGGCGCGCCGACTTCACGCTGGTAGACGGCGAACGTGCCCAGGGGACGCCCTGCCTGCGACAGGATGGGCGCCGTCCAGCACGATCGCAGACCGACCGCAAGCGCGCGGGCGGACCACTCGAACCCGTCCCATCTGGTGTCCAAGCCGATATCCGAGACAACCACCGGCGTGTTCTGATCGATCGCCATGGCGCACGGCCCAAAATACGGGGCCGCGGCAGGCCGGCCGTCGATAGCCCTGGTGAAGTCGGGCGGGAGCGTGGGTGATGCACCGTGTCGGACGGTCCCACTGGAAACCTCCACCAACAGGATGCTGCAATGGCAACCGCTCGACGCCTCGTTGACGAAGGCACACAGCGCGTCGAGGACGATGGGCAGTTCGCAGCCCGAGGCCACCATTTCGAGCAGCCGCTTCTCGCCGGCGAGCAGGGTCTCCGCGCGTTTCCGATCCTCGATGTCTGTGTTTTGGCCCCACCACTTCACGACACGGCCGCTCTCGTCGCACACGGGCACAGCCCGGATGAGGAACCACCGAAATGTCCCGTCCACGCGCCGCAGGCGCGCCTCGAATTCGCCGGGTTCACGTCCGCCCAGTAGGGAACTCCAGTACTCGACCAATGGCGCCGCGTCCTCGCGATGGATCGCGGACAGCCAGCCCCTGCCGCACGCCTCGTCCAGGCTGATGCCCGTGTAGTCGCACCACCGCCTATTGAGGAAGTCAACGCCTCCGTCGGGAAGCGCGCTCCACACCAGCCCGGGGATCGTGTCAATCGCCTGACGGAATTCGTTGTTCACTGCCCGGGTCTCTTCGAGCAGGGACGGGAATTCCCAGTTACCCTAGACTGCGCCCCTCTGCGAAGGGCGTCCATTAGACCTTGGTCGTGGGTCGATGGCGTATGGTTCATGGCTGCCGCCGCGCCCCCGTGGCTTCGCCGCGCCGCACGACCACCGCGATGTGGTCGGCAATGCGCTCCCAGAGGCCCGGCGGGAGGTTATGCCCCATCCCGTCGATGAGGACGAGCTCCGCGCCGGGGATGGCCGCCGCGGTCGCGCGTCCACCGCTGACATCACACATCGTGTCCGCCGTCCCGTGGATCACGAGTGCCGGGACATCGAGCGCCCGCAAGCGAGATGTCCGGTCGCCTGACGCAACGCTCGCGACAGCCTGTCGCGCCGTGGCGACCGCGTCGTGGTCGCGATCCCACGCAAGGCCGAAGCGCTCGGCGACGTCGGTCGGATCCGTCGGATAGGCCGGCGAGCCAGTGATGTCCAGCATCCGGACCGCGCGATCGATGGCCGCTTGGCGGGTGGTAGCCGGCGGACCGCCGAACAGCGCCTTGAGGGTGTCTGTGTGTGCCTGGCCGACAGCCATATCGCCCGTCGTGGACATCATGGAGGTGAGGGACAGGACGCGAGCGGGATGCTCGATGGCCATTGTCTGGCCGATGGCGCCGCCGAGCGAGGCGCCGACGACATGCGCCGCATCCAGTTCGAGCGCGTCGAGCAGGCCGACGGCGTCCGCGGCCATGTGCGACAGGGTGCAGGCGGCCGACGACAGGTCGCCGGCCAGCGCCGCACGCAGATCCGGCGGCGGTGCATCCCCGATGTGGCCCGAATGGCCCGCGTCCCGATTGTCGAAGCGGATCACCTGCAAGCCGCGAGTCAGCAGGGCGTCGAGGAAGCCGTCCGGCCAGTTGACCAGCTGCGCGGCCACACCCATCACGAGCAGCACCGGCGGGTCGGCACGGCTGCCGAGACGCTCGTAGGCGATATCGATCCCGGATGGTCCCACGTTGGCGGCCACCTGCTCGTCTAGCAAGGGTGTCCTCGCTGACTTGTGCGTCCTCACCGGGCCTGGTACTGCTCGTCGGAGACGTGTTCCATCCACTCGACGGTCTTGCCGTCGAGTCTTTCCTGAATCGCGATGTGCGTCATCGCGCTCGTCGCCGTGGCGCCGTGCCAGTGCTTCTCGCCCGGCGGAAACCAGATGACGTCGCCGGGCCGGATGTCCTCGACGGGCCCTCCCCACCGTTGTGCGTGACCGCACCCAGCCGTCACGACGAGCGTCTGGCCGAGCGGATGCGTGTGCCAGGCGGTCCTCGCGCCCGGCTCGAACGTCACACTCGCGCCGACCACCCGTGCGGGGTCGGCGGCCTGGAACAGCGGGTCGATGCGCACCGCGCCGGTGAAGTAGTCGGCCGGGCCTCTGCCGGACGGTTGTGAGCCACTGTGCGTGATATCCATGTCAGTCCTCTCGAGCCCATGTCCTCAGTCACTTGCGTTCTGGCAGCGTGAGCGAATCGCGCACGGTGACATCCGCCACGTGCAGGCGCGTCACGGTCAGGTCCTCGATGGTGAGGGACTTGAGCGTGGCGCGATCGACCGCGAGGGCGCTGACCGCGAGCCGACGGATGGCCAGCACGCCAACCGCTACCGCGCCAATCGTAAACGCGCCAATCGCGACCGCGCCGAACGCGATGGCGACGAGCCCGACACCGAGCGGTCCACGCCTCTGCAAACCCGGGTGATCGTGCATGTGCCCTCTCCGTTGGTGGGCGAGCTGCCCTCTCCGCCAGCTATATCAAACGACGACCGAGGCGATGTGGCAAGGCGGTCGCTACTCGACTTCGCGCAGCTGCAGCGTGTCGATGGTTTTGTCGTGCGCCAGCGCGTTGGTGATGACGACCAGCCAGGTGCCGCGCTTGCACCACTCCCGCGCCTTCAGATACGCCATGGCGTCGAGAATGGTCGTCTCGGGGTCGTCGCTGAAGGGCATGAGGAACGGCTCGACTCCCCACGGCAACAGGAGCTGGCGGAACAGCGCCTCGTCATCGGTAAAGGCATAGATCGGCACGCCGACCGTGCGGAGTGCCGCCAGCGTGTAGGCGAGGAATCCGCTGCGCGTGAACACGACGATGCCGGAGTGCTCGAGCTCTTGCGCCAGCTTCGCCGCCGAGCGCAGCATCTTGGCCTTGGGCTCCTTCAGCTCGATGACCTCGTTCATCCGCCGGATCTCGGTCGGCTCGATCGTCTTGACGATGTTCTTCATCACCTCGACGCATTCGAGTGGATACAGCCCAGTCGTCGTCTCGCCCGACAGCATCACCGCGTCGGCGCGTTCGCGGACCGCCGTCGAGATGTCCGAAATCTCCGCTCGCGTGGGCATCGGGGCGGAGATCATCGATTCCAGCAGGTGCGTGGCGATGATGACGGGCTTCCCGTGCGTCAGGCACAGATCGACGATGCGCGTCTGCACGAGCGGCAGCGTGTGGTAGTCGATTTCGATGCCGAGATCGCCGCGCGCCACCATCACCGCGTCGGCGGCCCGGACGATGTCGGTCAGATTGCGCAGGCCGCCCTGGTCCTCGATCTTCGCGATGATGCGCGCCTTCGAGCCGAGGTGGTCGAGCAGCGCGCGCAGCACGACGATGTCCTCGGCGCGCCTGACGAACGACAGGGCGAAGAAATCGCAGCCGGCCTCGACGCCCACGCGGATGTCGCGCTCGTCCTTCTCCGTGAGGGACGGGAGGTTGACGTCCACACCCGGGAGGTTGATGTGCCGCCTCGACCCGAGCCTGCCCGGCGTCGTCACGCGGCAGCGCACGGTGGTGGCGTCTTTGTCCACGACCTCCATGCGGATGAGGCCGCTGTCGAGCAGCACCGTCGCGCCGACGTTCACGTCCTGCGGCAGGCCGGGATAGTTGACATCGACGCCTCGGACGCCTGCCCGCGGCGCGGTGGTGTACAGCTCGAACAGCTCGCCCACCTTGAGCTCGACGGGCTCGGCGACGACGCCCGTCCGGATCTCCGGGCCTTTGACGTCCATCATCACCGCGACGTGCCGCTGCACGGCGACCGACACTTCGCGAATGCGGGCGACGAGCGACGTCACCCACTCGCCCGTCCCGTGCGCCATGTTCAAGCGCATGACGTCGAGGCCGGCGAGAATCAGCTTGCCGAGCTGCTCGGGGCTCTCGGTGGCCGGGCCGACGGTCGCGATGATTTTGGTATGCCGATAGTATCCGCGCATGCGCTGTGCTCGTGGGCCGTTGTAGGACTGTCCCATTCTACGCATGGTCGGTTGCCGTCGGGGCGTGTCAGCGCGCGATCGACAGGTCTGTGTGGAGAGCGTGGCTCGCGACAAGAATGTCGCGAGCCCGGCGACAGGGGTGAGCTATATCGCGGTTGCACACGCGCGGTCAATATCGTCGAGCCGTTCCCGTTCCCGTTCCCGTTCCCGTTCGCCGCGGCCGGCTCGGCGCTGCGCGGATGTCAACATCGCACCCCACACCGGGCGCGGTTCTGGTACCCTCGCCGGTGTCAC
>JBEQUD010000070.1:0-3037 GCA_040349235.1 Acidobacteriota bacterium | reverse complement strand
TGCGGGCATGGTAAGTGCAGGGACGGTCGGCCGCGAGTGGGCGGCTCAGTCTTCGAGGTCGGCCGGGGGCTCCTCGTCGCGGTCAATCACCCACTGAGAAACCTGGGCGTAGAGCGAGAGGATGTCGGTGTACGCGCCGACCCACTCGATGATGGACCCGTCGGAGGACTTGATGGGCACGGCGCGTGCGATCATGCTGCGGTAGGACTTGCTGGCGGCGTGCCAGATACCGCCTCGGAAGCGGAGTTCGGTGCCCGTGGCCACGGCCTGGCGCCAGGCCTCTCGCATCTGGTCGCGGGAATCGGGGTGGATGGCGTCCATGCGGCCCCAGCCGGCGTACTGCTCGAAGCTCTGGCCGGTGTAGCGTTCCCAATCGGGCTGGGGAGTCGAGAAGGCGCCGTCGGCATCCGCGGTGAAGATGAGCGATGCGGTCATAGAACCGAGGGCGAAGAGCCGCTGCGTGCCCTCGGTGGCGGCGAGGTGGGCGTTGATGAACGTGTCCATGTCCACGGTCACGCCGAGCCAGTGGGTGACGACACCGTTTTCGAAGACCGGGTTGGCGCGGGTGAGGAACCAGCGGTAGACGCCGTCGGCGCGACGCACCCGGTGGTGGTGTTCGTACGGTTGCTTCGACTCGACGCAGCGGGCCCAATGAGCCTCGATGCCGGGACGATCCTCGGGATGGTAGATGGAGTTCCACCCCTGGGCGTCGAGCTGCGCACGCGTGAGGCCGGAGTAGGAGGCGACGGAGTCGAAGCCGGAGGTGCGGCGTCCCTGCGCGTCGGCGGTCCAGGCACGGAAGAAGATCCCGGGCCCTAGGCTTGCGATGAGAGCGGCGGCTTGCTCGTTGCCGCCGCGGCTTATAGGCGGTGGTGTAGGCATGGGACGCAGGAAGTTTATTCTCGATAGCGCGGAATGCCAGCAAAACGGTCCAAACCGCGTCGGTGTATCCGGCTTCGGCGCCGCGCCACGGCGCGCCAAGCATTGCACCGGTGGCGATTGCCGCGTTGGACCGGGATTTCGCCGGGAGAAAAAGGACCTTCAAGGATGTTGAAGACGCTGGTTATTCGGACGGCGGGTCAAGGATTGGTGGAAATTACCGGCGAGGTGCAGCGGCTCGTCCGCGAGGCAAACCCCGGCGAAGCGCTGTGCACCGTGTTCATTCAGCACACGTCGGCGAGCCTGATCATCCAGGAGAACGCCGATCCCTCGGCGAAGCGGGACTTGGAGGGCTGGCTCAATCGGCTCGTGCCCGAACGCGACGCGCTGTTCACGCACGACGCCGAGGGCCCCGACGACATGCCGGCGCACATCAAGGCGGCGCTGACAGCGGTCTCGATTTCAATCCCGGTGCAACGCGGCGAGCTGATGCTGGGCCGGTGGCAGGGCGTGTACCTGTGGGAGCACCGGCGCGGGCCGCACGAGCGGAGGGTGGTCGTGCACGTGGCGTAGGCATCCCGCGGCGCTCGGCGGGGCGATTGGCGTCCGGCTATTCTGGCGTCATGCGAGCAGTCGTGATTCAACGTCAGGGTGCGCCGGTCGCGGGGAACGTCGCGTTCGTGAACAACTGGCCCGAGCCCGCTGCGCCGGGGCCAGGGCAGGTGTCGATCAGGACGATCGCGTCGGCCTTCAACCACATGGACCTGTGGGTGGGGCGCGGCGTGCCCGGGCTGACGCTGACGTACCCGCGCGTTTCAGGGTGTGACGCGTGCGGCGTTGTGGACAGCGTCGGCGCGGGCGTGGATCAGGCGTGGGTCGGTCGGCGGGTGATTGTCAACGCGGCAACCCGCGTCCCGGCAAGGTCCCACCCCGACGACCCGCCGGCTTCGTCGCTGGCGCCGGCGTACGAACTCATCGGCGAGCACTCCAACGGGATGTTCTGCGAGCGGTTCCTCGCGCCCGCGGCCAACCTCGCGTGGGTGGGCGAGGCCGATCCGGTCGAGAGCGCCGCATATGGGCTCTGCGCACTCACGGCGTATTCGATGATGGTGACCAAGGGGCAGATGCGTCCGGGGCAGACGGTGCTGATCACGGGGATCGGCGGGGGGGTGGCGACCTGCGCCCTGGCGCTGGCGAGGCACTGGGGCTGCCGCGTGGTCGTCACGAGTCGCCATCAATGGAAACTCGACCGCGCCAAGGAACTGGGGGCGGACCTGGCGGTGCTGGACACGGGCGAGGATTGGTCGAAGCAGGTCCGCGCGTGGACGAACAAGCGCGGCGTGGATCTGGCAGTGGATTCGGGCGGGAAGGTCACGCACCTGAACTGCGTCAAGTCGCTGGCGCGGGGGGGAACGTATGTGACCCCCGGGGCGACCACGGGGGCGGACGCGGTCACGGATCTTGCCAGAGTCTTCTGGAATCAACTCCGAATCCTGGGCTCGACCATGGGGTCCAACGAAGAGTTCGGAGAGGTGGCGGCGCTGCTGCGGGCAGGGCGGGTGCGGCCGGTGATCGACAGGGTTTTCCCCGCGGCGGAGGCGGCCGCGGCGTACGCGCGCCTGGAGGCGGGGGAGCAGTTCGGAAAAATCGTGCTGACGTGGTAGGCATGTCGCCGATTGCGTGGGAATCCCGCCATTGCAGGGCCGCCGGGCCACATGTATGCTGGGGCGAAAGCCGGGCTCAAAGGCGAAGGAGAATGCCGTGAGAATCGCGAGAGAATCGTGCCGCTGTGGTTTTGAGGAACTTGAGCCGCGCAAGCTGCTGGCCGTGGGGACGTTCGTGTCGGCGGTGACGGACGCGACGAGCCTGGCGGTGGTGATCGACTACACGGGCGTGGACCAGGCGACCATCGGCGCCGGGGATATCACGTTCTCGGCGAACGGGCGGTCGGCCGTGGCGGCGACGGTCGTGGCGAACACGCAGACCCGACCGGGCGGGGTCCTGCGGGTCACGTACGGCCTGCCGGCGTACGACGGGGCGTGGGGTTCCACGGACACGGGGACGTACACCATCCTCTCCCCCGCTGGGGCGGTGAAGGACACCAGCGGCCACAATCTTCAGTTCACAAACCTGGCGAGCCTTTGGATGTGGTTCGGGA
>JBEQUD010000287.1:0-3949 GCA_040349235.1 Acidobacteriota bacterium | reverse complement strand
CCCGTCGCCGCCACGCGGTGCAAGGCCCAGAGCGCCAGCGGGATGCACTGCGTCTGCTGCAGCTGCAGGTGCGCGTAGTGATCGATGCGGTACGGCAGAAACGCGAAGATGGCGCCGGCGACGATCGACGCCCCCCTGTCGGCGGTCAGGCTGTAGACGAGCAGCACCGTGCCCACGCCTGACAGCACGAACCCCGACAGGAACACGAGGTTGTAGACGAGGATGGCGCCCGCGCCGAGCCAGCGCAGCGGCGCGACGGCGAGCGCGGGGGCGAGCAGCGTCTCGGAGAACACGAGGGCCTTCGGCTCGGGATAGAAAATGTTGCCGTCGAAGACGCCGGAGGGGGACCTTGGCGCCTCGTGCGCCACCCAGCTGAGGGCCCAGACGTTGAGGAGTGGATCCCCGACGTCGTTCACCCCGTCGCGCATGTGCAGGGCCTGGGGATAGGTCATGAAGCAGGCGAGGACGGTGAACAGCGCGAGCATCGCCGCCAGGAAGGGCTTGCCCGGCGTAGCCGGCTCGGCCGGCTCGAAGGTCATCGCGGGCGCCCGCCGATGCGGCGGGCGCTAGCGGCCACGATCGCCACGGCCGTGAATGGTATCGACCAGCTTCGACGTCGAGAGCCCTGGCAACTGCGGCACGACAACCACCTGCCCACCACGGCGCTCCACCACCTGGCGTCCCACGATCTGGTCCGGCGTGTAGTCGCCGCCTTTCACGAGCACGTCCGGGCGGACGGCCTGGATGAGCCGGAGAGGGGTGGGTTCCGGGAACACGACCACGTAGTCCACAAAGGCCAGCGCCGCGAGCATTTCGGCACGCTGCGCGGCTGGGATGACCGGACGGTTCGGCCCCTTCAGGCGGCGAACCGACCGATCGGCATTGATGGCGACGACGAGGAGGTCGCCGAGCGCGCGCGCGCGCTGCAGCAGATGGAGATGGCCGACGTGCAGGAGATCGAAGCAGCCGTTGGTGAAGACGATGCGGGCGCCACGCGCACGCGCGTCGGCCACGCGCGCGACGAGCGCCGCTTTTGACAGCACCTTGGCCCGGGCCTGCGACGCCTCGCCGTCGATGACGTGCGCGAGTGTCTCGGCATCGGCCACGGTCGTCCCCACCGTCCCGACGACGATGCCGGCGGCCGCATTCGCCAGGCGCGCCGCGTCGGCCAGCGGGAGCCCCGCCGCGGCCGCAAGGCCGATGGTGGCCGCGACCGTGTCGCCCGCGCCCGTCACGTCGAAGACCTCGTGCCGCTGCAATACGGGGATGTGCGTCTGACGGACGCGCCGTCGTGACCGCTCCGCCTCGAAGAGGTCCATGCCGTGGGGCCCACGGGTCACCAGGATCGCCCTCAGCCCCAGCGCTTTCACCATCAGCTCGGCCCGGTGCGCGACGCTGTCTTGCTGCCCTGGGGGGAACTCCGACGGCAGGTCGGCCTGCATCAGCTCCTTTTCGTTCGGTGTCAGCAGATCCACACCTCGGTACTTACCGAAGTCCCGCCCCTTGGGGTCAACCAGCACGAGGCGCGCCCGCCGGCGACGGGGCCCGGCGGTACACGCCGCAAGCACGGCCTTCGTCAGCACGCCCTTCGCGTAGTCCGAACAGATGACCGCGCAGGCCCGGCGCCCGACGCGGGCGATCGCCGACACGAGACGCCGCTCGTCGGCCCTGGTGATGGGGTGCCGGACCTCGCGATCGATGCGGAGGAGGTGCTGGCCATGGGCGATGACGCGCGTCTTGCTCGTCGTCGGGCGATCGGTTGTCTCGATGACGCCGCGTGTATCGACGCCGGCGGCGTCGAGCGCGCGCAGCAGCCACTGCCCTGGGGCATCCTTGCCGACGATGCCGGCCAGGTGGACGGTGCAACCGAGCGCGGCGAGATTCATGGCGACGTTCGCCGCCCCTCCCGGGCGGTCGGCCTCGCGCTCCCAGCGGAGCACCTGTACGGGCGCCTCGGGCGATACGCGCTCGACATCACCCCAGACGTAGTGATCGCAGATGATGTCGCCGACGACGAGGATGGGACCGGGCGCGACCGGGATGCGTGGCGGCACGGTTCAGGCGTCCTTCCGGCCGTGCCGGCCGCCACGGCGCGCGCCCCGCCTGGTCGAGCGCCGGTCGATGTCTTCGCAGATCACGTGGACCATCAACTCGTGGGCCTCCTGAATCAGCGAAACGCGTGAAGCCGGCACGACAAGGGCGATGTCCGCGAGCCGCTTCGCCGGGCCTCCGCCGCACCCGAGCAGCGCCACCGTCGTCGCACCGTGGCGTCTCGCGGCGCGGAGCCCGCGCAGGACGTTCGGGGACCGGCCGCTCGTGCTGAGCGCGACGGCGACGTCCCCGGGCCTGACCAGTGCCTCGATCTGCCGTTCGAACACGCGGTCGTAGCCGTAGTCGTTGGCAATCGACGTCAGGATGGACAGATCGGTCGTCAGCGCTAGCGACGCCAGCGCACGCCGTTCGCGCTCGAACCGCCCCACGAGCTCCGCGGCGGCGTGTTGCGCAAGCGCGGCACTGCCGCCGTTGCCGAAGAACAGCACGGTGCCCCCAGCGTGCATCGCCTCGAACAGCAGCCCGGCGAGTTGCAGGACCATGCCGCCGAGCGGTCCAGTTCCAAGCGCGGCAAGCAGATCCGTGCGCGCGCGGAGCGCCTCCAGCCAGAGGTCGGTGGACGCGGGGCCAGCGGCCTTACGCACCAGCCGCTCCGCTGGCCGGGATGATGCGGACGTACCACAGCCGGATGCCGACCTGCTCGTCGCGGGGAATCTCCGGGAACACGCGCCCAGCACGACCGATGGGATTCAGCGTGTCCGATGCCACGGTCAGCACGTTGGCGCCGACGCGCGCCGCATACGCGGGCAGCAGCACCTGATATTCGCCGATACGGTCGGGATTCCACGCGAGATCGAAGGCCCCGACCGGCTGCTGGTTGAGCAGGACGCGCACGTTCTGGGGCGGCGCATCGGCGTAGTGGAACGGGTCCATGCGAAGGATCAGCTTATACGGTCGCGGCTCGGGCAATGGAATTCTCATCGTCGCCGACGCCTGCGTCGTGAAGCGTGAGACGACGTTTCCCGACACGACCAGGCTGCTCCAACCCTCGGTGAAGAGCCAGCGGTCGCGGCTGCTGGCGATGATGCCGGCGCCGTCGCCGGCGAGCAGTGATTCTCGCGCGATGAGATAGGGCATCGCAAATGTCCACCCGACCGCGGCCAGGGCGAGGGCCGCGAGCACGGCGGTTGTCACGAGCGCCTGCTGGCGCGGGATGGCCGCGAGGGTTGCGGGCGCGCCGCGGCCGAGCGCCGTTCGTGCCGCACTGACAAGCCACTCCATCATCCAGAAGGCAGCGAGGAGATAGAAGGGATACGCGTGCAGCGTGAAGCGCCATTCGCCTCCGCCTGGCACCACCCACGTCAGCATGTAGGGCACGAGCGACCCGCCGAGCACGAGGAGGAGCAGCCGGCCTGACCGCTGCCACAGCCATGCGACCAGGCCGGCGACGGAAAACCACGAGAGCAAGCGTCCGAGGCCCGGCTGCCAGGCGTCGATGCCGCTCCACTTGATGCTGAAGGGATAGACGAATAGTCCCCAGACAGCGGTATCAAGGGTTGCCACCGGGCGTGCCGCGACCTTGTCGAGGGCGTAACGGACCGCGCTCTCTCGTGGCACGCTCGTGGCGCCCTCTCGACCGCGGTAGAACCGTGTATGGTCGTTGATGGCGAAGAGCGGATCCCCGAACTGCACGGCGCAGTTCACCAGGTATGGAGCGACGAGGATCGTCGTGACGGCAATGGCGCCACCGAGCCGGAGAATTCGTGCCCGCCGCCGCGCGGCGTCCCGCACGGCCACCAGCCACAACCAAGCCGGCGCCAGGGTGGTGATGGCCGTGATGCGGGTCAAGCACGCCGCCGCGCCGATCGTCCCCGCCAGCATCCCGCCGCCGCGTTCC
>JBEQUD010000066.1:0-4691 GCA_040349235.1 Acidobacteriota bacterium | reverse complement strand
ATAGGCGGACGCGGCTGTCGGGGTGCCACCAGGGGCGCGTCCCGCACGGTGACCTGAGGATTCCGGGCGGCATTCAGCGCGCGGTCATATGGCGACCATCCAGTGACGCCCGAGCTCGAGCGGCAGCTCCTCCGCGAGGCGATCGACGAGCGCCGGCCCATACTGGTTCAGGAACGACACCAGACCCACCGCGCGCTCTTGGGGATGCCCACCGGGAAACGCGAGCGCGCGTGCCCGGGCGAACTGGCGCCGCAGGGTATCGTCACGGCGCTTTGCCGCCTGGACGGTCTTGCCCTGGAGGGTTTCGAGCTCGTGCCGCATGCGGGTGGCGGTCGATTGCGCCGTGCGCTCCAGCGTGGCATCGAGCAGCGGGACCGCGGCAATGACGCGGGCCATCGCCGTGTCGATGGCGTCGCCGGCCCCAGCCAGCGCCGCGTCGAGCTCTTCGGGCATCTGTGCTTTGAGCACGGCGTTCAGGCCGCGGTCGTCCTGTGGCTGCAGGGACTCGAGCGGGACGTCGTACTTCAGCATGAAGCGCAGCGCGGCCGAATCGACGAGCGTCGCCGAGGCCCGTGGGTAGATAAGGGGCATGGGCACGCCGAAATGCGCGTAGACGGTCCGGAGCTGGCCGAGATAGGCGAGCTCGCTCGGGCCGGCGACGTAACAGACCGTGGGGAACAGCGTGTCCTGTACAACCGGCCGCAGCAGCACGTTCGGGCTGAAGCCGGCCGGGCGTTCGCCCGCCTCGCGAACCAGCGCGTCAGCGGCGTAGTCCTCATCGCCGACCGTGTAACGGCCCTTGGCGTAGCGGACAGGGCGCCGGCTGGCGCCCTCGAGGCGGAAGAGGGCCGGCGCATCGTCCGTGGTCTGCACTTGTGCATGGTAGCCACGTGAGGTGAGCGCCAAGCCGGCCGCGTGGGCGAAACGCGCTGTCTCGCCCGGCGAGCGGAGTTCGTGGGCGAAGACGGGTGCGGCGAGGGGCTTCGACGCCGGATCGGACGCGTCGTACACGATGAGTCCCCGTGCGCCGAGAAGGTGCTCGAGCCACCGGCCGAACGCATCCGCCATCCGGACGCCCGGGGCATAGCAGCGGCGCAATTCTTCGACCAGCGCCGGCGTGAACTCAGTGGCCGGCAGGATGCGCGCGAGCTCGTCGATGGTGTGCCGCGCGTCCGCGGTCAGGCTGACGTTGCCGACCGGCGTGCCCCCGGGAGCCGCGTCGGCAGGCAGCGAAACGGTGCGGGGGGCGAGCTCGACGTCGAGGATCGTGCACGAGCGCACCTCTTCCCAATCGTGATCCTCCGCATCGATCCAGAAGACCGCCACCGCCCGGACGTGACGGCGGCGCGCGATCTCGTCGGCGAGTGCCAGAGCGGTCAAGGCCTTGTGCAGTGTGTACAGCGGTCCCCCGAAGAGCCCGGCCTGCTGCCCCGTAACGACGGCGATCGTGTCCGGATCGGCGAGCGAGGCCGCTGCCTCGCGCGCTGGCGCCGGCGCCGCGCGGCGGGCCTGCTGCGAGGCGAGGACGGCGGCAAGCTGTTCGGGCTGGCGCGCCTTGCCGCGCGTGTGCGCGATAGCCGCGGCCCACGCGGTGTCGGAGGACGGGTCTCCCGCGTAGAACTCGGCGACCCGGTCGAAGTGGTACGCGTAGTCTCCGGCGAGGGGCTTCAGCCAGCTGAAGCGACGGATATCGACCGGAATACGGACGGGGGACTCGGCTACAGGTGAGGAAGCGGCCGGAGGATTGAGAGGCACCGAGTGCTAACTGTCGCAGAACGGATGGCGCGGTGCAAGACGGGAGGGCATGTTACGATACAGTCCCTTCCCGAGGAGTTTTCGACTGCACAACACGGAAGCGGTGGGTGCCATGCCTCCCGACGCGTTCGGTCCGTTTCGGGTTCTCCATCAGATCGGCGCCGGTACATTGGGCCCCGTCTTTCGTGCGTACGATCCCGACGGGGATCGCCTGGTCGCCGTCAAACTGTTCAGCCTCGAGTTGCCGCCCGAGCGCGTCCACCAACTCGTGGCTACGCTCGAGGCGCTTGTCGCGGCGATTCCCACGTGCCCCGGCATCGTGCGCCCGGTCGCCACCGGCATGAGCGGACTGATGGCGTATCTGGCGCAGGACTACGTGGTCGCTGATTCTCTCGACGTTTCGTTGCGCGAGACCGGGCCACTCGCCGTCTCCGAGGCCCTGCGTGTCGCGGAACAGTTGGCCGCCGCGCTTGACGAGGCGGCGGTCGCGGGCGTCGTGCACGGAACGCTCCATCCCCGGGACGTCCTGATGGTGCCCGACCAGGTGCGGGTCACCGGTCTGGGCGTGGCGCGCGCGTTGGAGGGGGTCGGCATCGCGGCGCCGGTGCGGCGCCCCTATGCGGCCCCCGAGCGGGTGGCCGGCACGGCGTGGGACGGGCGCGCCGACGTCTACGCCCTGGCGGCCTTGGCCCACGAGCTGCTATGGGGGCGGCGCCTCGCGGGCACCAGCGCCGACGCCACGGCATCGCTACCGGGACTTCCCGGTTGCGATGCGAGCCAGCTGCGCGCGGCCTTCGCGTCCGCGCTCTCGGAAGACCCCGAGGCGCGCAGTGCGACGGCTTCGGCGTTTGCGGCCCGTCTTCGTGAGGCGTGTGTCGGGGGCGCGGGCGCGACGGCCGCGGCGCGGCCTGCGCGCGGGCGATCGGCGGCACCGCGGCGCGCCCGCGCACCCTCGTTGCCGCTCGAGGCCCGACCGGATGCCGGGCCGGAGGCCGGGATGGGCCGGCTCCTGGACAAGGCAGACGCCGGTGAGGACGCCCCGAAGCAGGCCCCGGAGGACGCACACGTCGATGCGGTCCTCGACGCGGCAGCGCAGGGGCCCGCGGCGCCGGCCATCGACGACGCCCTGTCACGCCGCCACGGTGACTCCGGTGTGGCGCCGCTCGAGGTGCGCATCGAGCGCGATCAGGAGCCGGGCATCGGTCCCGCGGTCGAGCACGCTCTGCCGCCGGCGGGCACGTTGACCGAGATCGTCATGCGCGAAACCTGGCAGCCGCCGCGGCGTGGGGCGGCCAGCCCAGCGGGCGCAGGGGAACTGTCGATCACGCCGCAACCCGCGGTGCTGGTCGCGCCGGACGAGGGCACGGGGGCCACCCGCCGTGGGCGCGGTGCCCTCCGGCAGATCGCGGCGGCCCTGGGCGTCGGCGTGGTGCTCGGATTCGCAGCGGGCTACCGCGCGGGTTCCACGCGCGAGCCAGCGGCACCACCCGCGCAGGTGCCGGCGGGCGTTGTGTCGGCGCCACCCACGGATGTCCCCCGCGCCGAAGTCCTGCCCGCCGCGCCCGTCGTGCAGCCCCAGATGCCCGGCGCGGCGGCGGCATCGCCTTCGCGCGCGGTGGCCGCCGAGGCCGCGCCGACGCAGGAGCCATCCGGCGCGGCGCCATCGTCGGTCGAACGCGGCGCCTCGCGCGTGACGTCGCTCACGATTGATTCCAAGCCGCGCGGCGCGCGCGTCTTCGTGGACGGTCGCCCGGCGGGCACGACGCCGCTCGTGCTGACGCACGCGCGGGCCGGCACGCACGCCGTGCGCGTCGTCCGTGCGGGGTATCGGCCGTGGTCAGCGACCGTACGCGTGAGAATCGGGCGAGCGACCGCGGTTACTGCTTCGCTTCGGCGCTGATCACATGCGAGAATGCACAAGGACGCGGCCACGCACGCGGCGTGTGCCTTGAAATACCTACAGCAGCAGACTATGGAAGCGATTCTCGCGCTAGAAGACGGCACCTGGTTTCGTGGCACCGCGGCGGGCGCATCCGGCGCGGCGGGCGGCGAAGTGGTGTTCAACACCACGATGACGGGCTACCAGGAAGTGCTCACGGACCCCTCTTACTCAGGCCAGATCGTCACGATGACCTGCCCGGAGATCGGCAACTACGGGGTCTCGTCCGAGGACATCGAATCGCGCGCGCCGCACGTGGCTGGATTCATCATGCGGGAGGAGTCGCCGATTGCGAGCAACTGGCGCGCGGAGGGGACGCTGCGCGACTATCTGGTTGCGCACGGCGTCGTCGCCATCGCCGGCATCGACACGCGCGCGCTGACGCGCACGCTGCGGTCGGCGGGCGTCATGCGCGGTGTCGTCACAACGGGCGAGGGCCTCGACCCCGCCGCGCTGGTCGAGCAGGCACGCGCGCTGCCCAAGATGGAGGGGTCGGACCTCGTTCGGGGCGTGACCTGCCAGAGCCCGTTCGACTGGAGCGAGCCAGTGCGGGAGTCGTTCGACCTGCCGCTGCCGGTCCGCACCACGCGTCGTCGGCGGATTGCCGCGTACGACTTCGGCATGAAGCGCAACATCCTCCGCCGCCTGACCGCGCATGGCTGCGACGTGCGTGTGTACCCGGCCTCCACCCCTGCCGCTGACGTGCTGGCGACCCAGCCGGACGGGATCTTTCTGAGCAACGGCCCCGGCGATCCCGCCCCGCTCACGTATGCGGTCGCCAACGCGAAGGCCCTCGTGGCCTCGAACGTGCCGGTCTTCGGCATTTGTCTTGGGCACCAGATTCTCGGCCTCGCCATGGGCGGACAGACGTTCAAGTTGAAGTTCGGGCACCGGGGCGGCAATCACCCGGTGAAGAAGCTGGACACCGGCAAGATCGAGATCACATCACAGAATCACGGGTTCGCGGTCGATCCGGCATCGTTGCCGGCGGACGTGG
>JBEQUD010000265.1:0-3986 GCA_040349235.1 Acidobacteriota bacterium | reverse complement strand
GGGCATGAAGATCCTGCACGCCGTCGGCGCAGCCGAGGCGGGCGTCATCTACGACCGTGTTCCCGGCATACCCGACCGCGCCGGCCGGTACCACGGCGACGAGATCGTCTACGTCTCGCTCGGCGAGGGCACGACAAGCGAGGGCGAGTTCTGGGAAGCGCTGAACACCTCGTGCATCAAGAGCCTACCGATTCTCTTCCTCGTCGAAGACAACGGCTACGCGATCTCGGTGCCCGTGGACGTGCAGACGGCCGGCGGCGACATCTCGCGGCTCGTGCAATCCTTCCCGGGCCTGCACATCGACTCGATCGACGGGACGGACTTCGCCGAATGCCACCGGGCCATGCACGAGGCCGTGGCGTACGTCCGCGCTCGCAAGGGCCCAGCGTTCGTGCATGCCCGCGTCACGCGTCCCTACTCCCATTCCCTGTCGGACGACGAGCGGCTGTACAAGACGCCCGCCGAACGCGAGGTCGAAGCCCGACGCGACCCGGTTGTCCGGCTGGCCGACTTCCTCCGCGCAAGCGAGACCGCGACGGACGCGGACCTGTCGGCCATCGCCGACCAACTGGACGCCGAAGTGGAGCAGGCCGCGAGCATCGCGCTCGGCGCCGAGCGCCCGTCGAAGGACACCGCCGAACTGTGGGTGTTCTCGCCTGACGTCGATCCGAGTTCCGCGGCGTTCGACACCCCCGCCCAGCCCGAGGGCAAGCCCGACACCATGGTGTCGGCCATCAACCGCACGCTCAAGGACGAGATGGCGCACGACCCGCGCATCGTCGTCTTCGGCGAGGACGTGGCGGACGCGAGCCGCGAAGAGGCCTTGAAGGTCGTGTCGGGCAAGGGTGGCGTCTTCAAGGTCACGCACGGCCTGCAGCGCCACTACGGGGGCACGCGCGTCTTCAACTCGTCGCTCGCCGAGGGCGCCATCGTGGGCCGCGCGACCGGCATGGCCACGCGCGGGTTGAAGCCCATCGTCGAAATCCAGTTCTTCGACTACATCTGGCCGGCGATGATGCAGATCCGCGACGAGATGTCGATGCTGCGCTACCGTTCGGGCAACACCTTCTCGTGCCCGGTGGTCATCCGCGCGCCCATTGGCGGCTACCTGCGTGGGGGCGGGCCGTACCACAGCCAGTCGGGCGAGAGCATCTTCGCGCACTGCCCCGGCATCCGCATCGCGTACCCGTCAACCGCGGTGGACGCCGCGGGGCTGCTGCGGACAGCCATCCGCTGCGACGACCCCGTGCTGTTTCTCGAGCACAAGCATCTCTACCGCCAGACGTACAACAAGGGCGAATATCCGGGCAAGGACTTCATGGTCCCGTTCGGGAAGGCCAGCCTGCGCCACGACGGCACGGATGTGGTGGTCGTCACCTGGGGCGCGCTCGTGCAGCGCTCGCTCGTCGCGGCGCACCAGGCGGCGAAAGAGGGCATCAGCGTGGCCGTGCTCGATCTGCGTACGATCGTGCCCTACGACTGGGACACCATCGCTGCCTTCGTCCAGCGGACGAACCGTGTCATCGTGGCCCACGAGGACCAGGTGATGTGCGGGTTCGGGGCCGAAATCGCCGCACGCATCGCCGACGAACTTTTCGAGCATCTCGACGCGCCGGTCAAGCGGGTCGGCGCGCTCAATACGCCCGTGGCGTACTGCCCGGACCTCGAGGAAGCCATCCTGCCGCAGACGGCCGACGTGTTGAAGGCCATCCGCGCCACCGCGCGGTACTGACAGGTCGCCCGACATAGCTGGGGACACGACCGATCCGCTATCCGCACGGAAGCAGGCGATGGACACGTTGAGACCGCGCGTGAACTGACGCAGCGTGCGTGCCGGGCGTCAGCTCCCTGTCGCGGCGCCGGGAAGTGACGCTTTCGCTCGTACCCTTACGCTTCCACGTTGACTATCGGGTTCTTCCCTCTCCAGTCGGTCACGGGAGTGCCGACAAAGCTGATTCGCCGACCACGGATCATGCGTGGCGAAGTCAACGCGAGGAATCGCTACAGCGCCACTTCCGTTGACGGGGTGAAGCAGCGCCGCTCCAAGGGCCGCTGCCGCCCGGCACGCACGCTGCGTCCAGGGCCGCGGGAGGACGGTGTCCAGGATGGCATGCGGTCGCCGAAACGCGCGCTTCGCGGTGACGCTTAGACTATAGACTAGCCCGCCCGGAGGCGTTCGCAGATGCGCGCAAGTTCCTCTGGAGCGAAGTCGCTCGCGTAGAAGCGCGCGAACACCTGGGCGCGAAGGTCGGCCTCGCTGATGTCGGGTTGCTGGGCTCTGATACTGGAGATGACCAGCGTCCGGGCCATCTCGAACATGTCCGACATCATGCGGACGCGGTCACTGCCCGAGCGTTCGCGGAGCAGGGCGGAGAGTGCCGCAGCGGCTTCAGGCGTGGTGTCGTTCATCCCTGCTTCGCCTCTCGAAGGAGGTGCCGAATACCGAGTTCGTCGGCCCACCGTTCCATATAGGCGTGGTCGAGTGCCGCGGCGTGTCGAAGGAGTCCGCGGACGTCCCGCTGTTGAAGTTCGGAACGGCTGTCCTTCGACCAATCCAACTTCGACAAGATCAAGTCCTCTGGCGAAACCAGCCACATCTCGTGGCCCCCGATCGCCACCCTGCGGCGGCGGCGGAATTCCTCTCGACGGTAAGGACTGTCCTTCCGAACGATCATATCGATTTTGACGGCAGCGACGATGTGGATCAGGTTAAACATCCCCCGTCGTCGGACAGCCGCAGCGATGGTGCCAGCATCCAACAGGAAGTCTGGCGCGAAGAGATTCGCGACGCGCGCAGCGGCCGCGGCATCGAGTTCGACGACCAGGTCCACATCCCTGGTCATGCGAGGCTCGGCATAGTAGCCGGCCGCGACCGAACCGGTCAGCATGTGGGCGATACCGGCAGCATCGAGACGCTCGGTGACCAGCTTGAGAATATCGAACTCGTCAGTCATGCGAAGAGTCAGTCATGCGAAGATCGGACGCTGCCTTCCATCCGTCGAGCTTGTACCACACCCGTGACAGGGTGCTTCGTGTGGTGTCACGGCCGACCGTCCATCCGGTCGAGCAGAGCGGCCGTGTCATCAAGATCGACGCCTGGCTGGAGGCCGTCCCCCTTGACGGTAGTCAACCTGAGACGGCGGCGCGGTGGACGGCTGGGGCGCGACGACAGGCTCGCCCGCAACGCGTCTTCGATGACGGCGGTCAGCGTGCGCCCCGTATCGACGGCTCGCTTCTTAGTCTCCGCGAGCAGAGGATCGTCCAGTCGAATCGTGATCCGCATGCGTCAAGACATATAGGCATAGCATCGGCGCGTCAAGACATCATCGGTGCCGCCCACCTGCCGGCGCTGGCGCGCAGCCGCCGTCCGCCTGTACCCCGCCGCGCTGATCCCTGTGATATCGTCGGGCGACGGTTCGCCATATAGACGCCGCGATGCCCGGCGCCTTTCTTCCACAAGCCATGCGGCTCTCGCAGATTCTCGCACCACAGGTTCCCAGCCAGTCTCGCGCACGCGGCTATGCCTACTTCAGTAGCGCCGCCGTGCGTTCGCTCAGCACGGAGGACGGCGTCATCAACGCCACGGTGCGCGGCACGGAGCTGTACCACGTGTGGCTCGAGCCGGTCGGGACGCTGCTGCGCGTGGCGTGCACGTGCCCGTATTTCATCGACAGGTTCGATGCCTGTAAACACATCTGGGCGGTCGTCCTCGCGGCAGAGGCGCAGTCTGTGCCGCTCGTACTGCCGGGCGTCGCGCCCGACTCGGTCGAACTCGTGCCCTTGGTACCGGACGACGAGGACACGGACCACGACGACTACGAGCTCGAGCCGCCGCCCATCGCGCAGCCGCGCCGAAAGGCCGAACCGGCCCCGGCGTGGCGCCAACTGCTGGACGCCGTGGGCGCGACCAGCGCCCCGCCGCCGTCGATCCACCAGCGACACGCCGAGGGCCAGCTGCTGTACGTCATCGACGTCGCCGCGACGGT
>JBEQUD010000248.1:0-10149 GCA_040349235.1 Acidobacteriota bacterium | reverse complement strand
CGATGACCTGCCCGAGGTATTGCGGCAGCGGCTCGGCTTTCCATCTCGGTATGCCGCACTGCTGGCCGCGCATTTTCCGCCAGCCGACCAGCCACTCGATGCCCTCAATCGCTACGCGACGGCCGCGCAGCGGCGCTTGATGTTCGAGGAAGCCTTCCTCTTCCACCTGGGCGTGCTCGCCAGGCGCGTGGCGTCGGCGGCGGCGCGCAAGCCGACGACCATGCGCGTGGACGACGGCATTCGCGCGTCGGCGCGCCGCGTCCTTCCGTTCCGGCTGACCACCGGGCAGAAGCGCGCGCTCAAGGAGATCGTGGACGACCTCCGCCGGCCCCAGCCCATGAGCCGTCTGCTGCAGGGAGATGTCGGCGCGGGGAAGACCATCGTGGCCCTGTTGGCCGCATTGGTCGCCATGGAGAACGGCCTGCAGGTGGCCTTCATGGCGCCGACGGAAATCCTGGCGGAGCAGCACGTCACTGGGATTCGGCGCCTCCTCGAGGGTTCGCGCTTCCGTGTGGCACTCCTCACCGGCGCGATGGCCGCGGCGGCGCGGCGTGCGCGTCGTGCGGAGATCGCCGCGGGCAGCGTGGACCTGGTCGTCGGCACGCATGCCCTCGTGCAGGGCGCGGTCCATTTCGCCCGACTGGGTCTCGCGATCATCGACGAGCAGCACCGGTTCGGCGTGCTGCAGCGGGCCACGCTGCGGGACAAGGGCCTCTGCCCGGACGTGCTCGTGATGACGGCCACGCCGATTCCCCGGACGCTCGCGCTGACGCTCTACGGCGATCTCGACGTGTCGGTCATCCGCGAGCTCCCGCCGGGGCGATTGCCTGTCAAGACGCTGGCCAAGCCCGAGTCGCGTCGGGACGACGTCTACGCGTTCGTGCGCGGCGAGATCGACGCGGGGCGACAGGCCTACGTGGTGTACCCGCTCGTCGAGGAATCCGACAAGATCGACCTCAAGGCGGCGACCGAGATGCGCGACCATCTCGCGCAGGACGTGTTCCCGGGTGTCGCCGTCGGCTTACTGCACGGCCGCATGAAAGCCGAGGAGAAGGACGCGGTCATGCAGGCCTTCGCGGCTGGTGCGCTCGAGGTGCTCGTCGCAACGACGGTCGTCGAAGTGGGCATCGACGTGCCGAACGCGACCGTGATGATCGTCGAGCACGCGGAGCGGTTCGGCCTGTCGCAGCTCCACCAGCTGCGTGGGCGGGTCGGACGCGGCGGCCATCAATCGACGTGCTTTCTGCTCTATCAGTCGCCGATGTCCGACGACGCGCGCGCGCGGTTGGCCGCGATGTGTGAGACGACCGACGGCTTCGTCATTGCCGAGCGGGATCTCGAACTGCGCGGACCGGGCGACTTCTTCGGCACGCGGCAGGCCGGGCTGCCAACCTTTCGCCTGATCGATCTCGTGCGCGATCGCGAGCTGCTCGAGACCGCGCGCGACGAGGCGGCGTCCTGGTTCGCGGCGACGGCGCCCGAGCCGGCCGCCATCGGGCGTCTCATCACCGCATGGGCGGAGCGGTTCCGCCTCGTCGAGATCGGGTGAGGCGGTGAGGATTATCGCGGGGACGCTGAAGGGCCGCCGCTTGAAGACGCCGTCGTGGGACGGGCTGCGGCCCACGTCCGATCGGCTGCGCGAGACGCTCTTCAATATCCTGGCTCCGCGACTTGCAGGGGCGCGCGTCGTGGACGGCTACGCCGGGACTGGTGCCATTGGGATCGAGGCGATCAGCCGTGGGGCCGCCGACGTGGTCTTCATCGACCGCGACCGGCGCGCCCAGGCGCTGGTGGCCGAGAACCTCGCGCACTGCGGTGTGCGGACCGGCTATACTATTGCCCGCGCGGATGCGCTGCGGGCGTTGGAAGCGCTGGCGCCATCCGCCGGGGAATCCGGCGGCGCGAGCGGTGGAGGATTCGACGTGATGCTGTTCGATCCTCCCTACGACCAGTTACGCGAAGACACGGGCCGCGTCCTTGCGGCCGCCGGCCGGCTCCTGGCGCCGGGCGGCGTCATCGTCCTCGAGCACGCCCGGCGCGGAGTGGCGCCTCAGGCGATCGTCGGGCTGCGGCAGGTACGCGAGGTCGGCTCCGGGGACAGCATGCTGTCGTTTTACGAACGAGGAAGGGACTGACGTCATTTCGATGCCCACCCTGGCGGTATATCCGGGCTCTTTCGATCCACTGACAAACGGCCACGTCGATATCATCAGCCGGGGGGCGCGGCTCTTCGACCGGATCATCGTGGCTATTCTGGTGAACATCGACAAGGCACCCCTCTTCACGACCGACGAGCGTGTCGAGATTGCGCGCGCGGTCTTCAAGGATCAGCCCAACGTCGTCGTGGATACGTTCGACGGCTTGCTGGTCGATTACGTCAAGCGCCGAAACGCCAACGTCATCGTGCGCGGCCTGCGCGCGGTGTCGGACTTCGAGTCCGAATTCCAGATGGCGCTGATGAACAGGCGGCTGAGCGCCGACATCGAGGTCGTGTTCATGATGCCGGCGGAGCAGTATTCCTACATCAGCTCCAAGCTCATCAAGGAAGTGTTCGCGCTGGGCGGGCGCGTCCACGGCCTGGTACCGGACGTGGTCGAAGATCGCCTTCGCGAGAAAGTGGCGCAGCGCTGATGGCGCGCCTCGCCCCACGGACCGAGCGCATGGCGGGCTCGCCGACCATACGGGTGACGACGGCGGTGGACCGCCTGCGTCGCCAGGGTCTGGATGTGATCGACTTTGGCGCCGGCGAGCCGGATTTTCCGACGCCGGATCACGTCAAGGCCGCGGCGCATGCCGCGATCGATGGCAACTTCTCCAAGTACACGCCCATCGGCGGCTTCGCGGAACTGAAGGGCGCCATTCGCCAGCGCTACCGTGCGGACTACGGCGTCGAGTATTCAGACGCCGAGGTCATCGTGACCGCGGGCGGCAAGCAGGCGCTGTACAACACGGCGCTCGCATTGTTCGGTCCGGGCGACGAGGTCGTGACGCACCGGCCGTACTGGCCGTCCATTCCCGAGCAGGTGAAGCTGGCGGACGCCACGCCGGTCTTCGCCGAGACGCAGGCGGCCGACGGGTTCGCGCTGCGGGCGGCGCCGATCGTCCGAATGGTCACGGCACGCACGAAAGGCATCATCGTCAACTCGCCGTGCAATCCGACCGGCGCGCTCATGGCGGAGGGCGAGTTCCGCACGATCGCCGAAGCCTGTCGGGACCGCGGCCTCTGGCTGGTCGTCGATCTGTGCTACGAGCACCTCATCTACGACCCGGTGCCGCACAACCTGCCGCGCATCGCATCCGAGGTGTGCCGCGACCTGACGGTCCTCTGCGGGTCGGCGTCGAAGGCATACGCCATGACGGGCTGGCGCTGCGGCTGGGCGCTGGGCCCGGCGCCCGTGATTGCCGCGTCGAGTGCACTCCAGGGACACGCGACGTCGAACGTGTCGTCGATTACGCAGAAGGCCGCCGTGGCGGCGCTCTCGGGGTCGCAGGCGCCCGTCACCGAAATGCTCGACGAGTACCGCCGCCGTCGGGATCAGCTGTACGACTGGCTGACGGCCGATCCGCGTCTGACGTGCCGGAAGCCGGCCGGCGCGTTCTACCTGTTCGTCGATGTCACCGCCGCGATGGCCGCGGCGGGCCTGGAGACGTCGGCGGCGTTCGCCGAGGCCCTGCTCGAGGACGCCAGGGTGGCCGTGACGCCAGGCGAGGCGTTCGATGCACCCGGCTTCATCCGCATTTCCTACGCGACGTCCATGGAGACACTGCGTGAGGGAAGTCGCCGCCTCCTCGAGTTCGTGCGCGCGCGCGCCGGCGCGGCCATGGCGGAGGCGCCATGCCCAAAGTAGTCGCCGTCGTCGGCGCGTCGAACGACCGCAGCAAGTTCGGCAATCGGGCCGTGCGCGCCTACGTGCAGCAGGGGTACACGGTCGTGCCCATCAATCCACACGAGGCCGAGGTCGAGGGGTTGCCCGCGTATCGCTCGGTACTCGACGTCCCGGGGCCCATCGACATGGCGTCCTTCTACGTGCCGCCTCACGTCGGCGAGCAGGTCATCGACGAGGTCGCCCGCAAGGGCATCCCCGAAGTGTGGCTGAACCCGGGCTCGGAGAGCGACGCGTTGATCGCGCGCGCGACCGCCCTCCATCTCCAACCTATCGTGGCGTGCAGCATCGTCGCCATCGGCCAGAATCCATACGCCGTGTAACGCGGCGCCGGCTGGTTATCCATCAACTCCTATCGAAGAGCGTTCATGTCGAGTTCAACCAAGCGCCCAGTCTCCGCGGGAGGGGCCGCGAGCCCCACCGAATCGTCCACTCCTGATCGCCCGGCCGTCGCCGAGACGGCGCCACCCGCGCCCGCCCGCGGCGTGCCGGCCAGCAGCCGCCCCGGCGAGGGCCTCAACATCACCGCCCTCAAGGACATGAGCATCCAGACGCTCACGCAGATCGCGAAGGACATGTCCGTGGCGGGCGCGACCGGCATGCGCAAGCAGGACCTGATCTTCCAGATCCTGAAGGCGCAGACCGAGCAGAGCGGCTTCATTTTCTCCGAGGGCGTGCTCGAGGTCCTGCCCGATGGGTTCGGGTTCCTCCGCGCGCCGGATTACAACTACCTGCCCGGGCCCGACGACATCTACGTCTCCCCGTCGCAGATTCGCAAGTTCGATCTGCAGACGGGCGATACCGTCTCGGGGCAGATCCGGTCGCCGAAAGAGGGCGAGCGCTACTTCGCGCTGGTCAAGGTAGAGGCCGTCAACTTCGAGGCGCCGGACCGTGCGCGCGAGAAGCTGTTCTTCGAGAACCTGACGCCGCTCTATCCGCAAGAGCGCATCACGCTTGAAACGCCCGGCAGTATTTCCGCGCGCATCATGGACCTCTGGACGCCCATCGGCAAGGGGCAGCGCGGCCTCATCGTGGCGCCGCCGCGGACCGGCAAGACCATGCTGCTGCAGAGCATCGCGCAGTCGGTGGCCAAGAACCATCCCGAAATCTATCTCATGGTGCTCCTCATCGACGAGCGGCCAGAAGAAGTGACCGACATGCAGCGGTCGGTCCAGGGCGAGGTGATTGCGTCCACCTTCGACGAGCCGGCCCAGCGCCACGTGCAGGTCGCCGAGATGGTCATCGAGAAGGCGAAGCGACTCGTCGAGCACAAGAAGGACGTCCTCATTCTCCTCGACTCGATTACGCGCCTCGCGCGCGCCTACAACACGGTGATTCCCGCGTCCGGCAAGATTCTCTCCGGCGGTCTCGATTCGAACGCGCTGCAGAAGCCGAAGCGGTTCTTCGGGGCGGCCCGGAACATCGAGGAAGGCGGGTCGCTGACGATCATGGCCACGGCGCTCGTCGATACCGGCTCGCGAATGGACGACATCATCTTCGAGGAGTTCAAGGGCACCGGCAACATGGAGATCCACCTCGATCGGAAGCTGACGGACAAGCGCGTGTTCCCGTCGATCGATGTCCAGAAGAGCGGCACGCGCAAGGAGGAGCTGCTCATCCCGAAGGACGATCTCAACCGCATCTGGGTGCTGCGCAAGGTGCTCAATCCGCTCTCGTCGGTCGAGGCCATGGAACTCCTCATCGACAAGATGTCCAAGACCAAATCGAACGCGGAATTCCTGGCGTCGATGCAGAAGATGAGCTGAGCAGCCTCGGAGAGGCGGTTCAGGTGGGCGGTAGCGGCACGGCGTCCGGCGTGGCCGTGCGGACGACGCCGAGCAGCGCCCGCAGTTCGTCGCCTTCCATGACCTCGATGTCCAGCAGGCGGCGCGTGACGGCTTCGAGCTTGTCGCGCTGGTCGGTGAGGATGTTGCGCGCGGTGTCGTGCGCGTCGGTCAGAATCCGCTTGATCTCCGCGTCGATGAGCCGGGCCGTGTCCTCCCCGTAGAGGCCACGCTCCTGGGGCATCTGGACGTCCAGGAAGCGCGCCCGCTTGTTCCCGTCGTAGTTGATGGCCCCGAGCGCGTCGCTCATGCCGAACTCGGTGACCATTGCGCGCGCGATGTCGGTCGCACGCTGGAGGTCGTTCTGCGCGCCGGTCGAGATTTCGCCGATGGCGAGCTCTTCGGCGGTGCGGCCGCCGAGGAGCACGGCCATCTGGCTGAGGAGGTCGCTCCGGCTCATCAGGTAGCGATCCTCGAGCGGCAGCTGCATGGTGTAGCCGAGCGCCCCGAACCCCCGCTGGACGATAGAGATCTTGTGGACGGGATCCAGGTTCGGCAGGATGCTGGCGACGATCGCGTGGCCGGATTCGTGGTACGCGACGATTTCCCGTTCTTTCGGGCTCATCACGCGCTTTTTCTCGAGGCCGGCGATCAGGCGATCGATGGCCGATTCGAAGTCCAGCCGATCGACGGAGGTCTTGTTTGCGCGGGCCGCGAGCAGCGCGGCCTCGTTGACGAGGTTCGCGAGGTCGGCGCCGGCGAAGCCCGCCGTGCGCGCGGCGATGACGCGCAGATCGACATCGGGCGCCACCTTGACGAGCTTGCTGTGAATGCGGAGGATGGCCTCGCGTCCCTTCACGTCGGGTTTGTCCACGAGCACCTGGCGGTCGAAGCGGCCCGGGCGGAGGAGGGCGGGGTCGAGGACCTCGGGACGGTTCGTCGCGCCCATGATGATGACGCCCTTGCGCGAGTCGAAGCCGTCCATCTCGGCGAGCAGCTGGTTCAGCGTCTGCTCGCGCTCTTCGTGGCTGCCGAGCGGGCTCTGCACACGGACCTTGCCGAGCGCGTCGAGCTCGTCGATGAAGACGATACACGGCGCCTTGGCGTCGGCCTGCTGGAAGAGATCCCGGATGCGCGCGGCGCCGACCCCGACGAACATCTCGACGAACTCCGACCCGCTCAAGCTGAAGAACGGGACGTGCGCTTCGCCGGCCACGGCGCGCGCCAGCAGCGTCTTGCCCGTCCCGGGCGGGCCGACGAGGAGGACGCCTTTCGGAATCCGTCCGCCGAGGTTGGTGTACTTCTTCGGGTTCTGGAGGAACTCGACGATCTCCTTCAGCTCGTCTTCGGCTTCGTCCACGCCGGCGACGTCGGTGAAGCGCACCTTCACTTCGTCGTCCGCGTAGATCTTCGCGCGGCTGCGCGCGAACGACATCACGCCGCCCTCAGCGCCGCCCATGCGGCGGAAGAAGAACCCCCAGATGCCGACGAGGATGACGAGCGGCACGATCCAGCCGAGCAGATCCGACAGCCAGCGATTGACGAGCTCGCCCGTGTACTTGACGCCGTTGGCCTCCAACTCCTCGGTCAGCTTGGGGTCCTCGACGCGCGTGGTCGTGAACTCCTTAGAGCCCTTCGGGTCGTCGGCCGCCGGCTGCTTGAGCGTCCCACGCAGCATCTGCTCGCCGATGGTGACCTCGGCCAACTGGTTCGCCTTCAGCAGCGCCTTGAACTGGCTGTAGGGAATCAGGCGTCCGGCCGGGCCCATGTAGTAGAGCTGCGCGAGCCCGAGCAGCAGCAGGAAGGCGACGCCGTACCACAGCGAAGGCGACGGACGTGTCCCCATGGGGCCCTTGCCGCGCGCGGTGGTCCGGGAGGAAGACTTAGGATTCGCCATGGTTGCTCACGCGTCGCCGCTGTCCATTATGCGCCGAGCGGGACGCGCTTTTCGAACCGGAGCCCGTCGGGCCCCGGTTCGACCGTGATGGTGTCTCCCTCGCCGAACTCGCCCTGGAGCACGCGCAGCGCCAGCGGGTCGAGCACGCGGCGCTGAAGCGTCCGCTTGAGCGGACGCGCCCCGTACGTCGGGTCGTACCCCTCGCGGACCAGATCCTCCTTGGCGGCGTCGGTCAGCTCGACGTGGATCTTCCGCTCGGCGAGGCGCTTCATCAGGCCAGCGATCTGGATGTCGATGATGCGCTTCATGTGCTCGCGCCCGAGCGCGTGGAAGAAGATGATGTCGTCGATCCGGTTCAGGAATTCCGGTCGGAAGTGCTGACGAAGCGCATCGAGCACGGCGCGCCGGGTTCCTTCCGCGACGCCGGTGTGGCCGGCGGCGCCCGTGTCCGCGTCGTGCTGGAACGCGTCGGCGATGTACTGGCTCCCGAGATTCGACGTGAGGATGACCACCGTGTTCTTGAAGTCCACCGTCCGCCCCTTGCCGTCGGTCAGCCGGCCGTCATCGAGGAGCTGGAGGAGCACGTTCAGCACGTCGGGGTGGCCCTTTTCGACCTCGTCGAACAGCACCACGGCGTAGGGCCGGCGCCGCACGGCTTCGGTCAACTGGCCGGCCTCGTCGTAACCCACATATCCGGGAGGCGCGCCGATCATGCGGGAGACCGTGTGCTTCTCCTGGTACTCGGACATGTCGATGCGAATCAGGGCCTGCTCGTCGTCGAACAGGAACTCCGCGAGTGCCCGTGCGAGCTCCGTCTTGCCGACGCCCGTCGGGCCGAGGAACAGGAAGCTGCCGAGCGGCCGGTTCGGGTCCTGCAGGCCCGCGCGTGCGCGCCGGATCGCGTTGGACACGGCGTTGATGGCGTCGTCCTGCCCGATGACGCGCTGGTGCAGGCGCTCTTCCATGTGAATCAGCTTCTGGACTTCTCCCTCGACGAGGCGGTTGACGGGGATGTGCGTCCACTTGCTGACGACCTCCGCGATGTCCTCCTCGTCCACTTCTTCCTTGAGCATCCGCTTGTGCTTCTGGAGGTCGGCCAGTTGCGCCTCTTCGCCACGGATCTGCTGTTCGAGCTCGGGCACGCGGCCGTATTGCAGCTCGGACGCCTTCGTGTAGTCGCCGGCGCGCTGCGCACGGTCGATGTCCGCGCGAAGCGTCTCCTGTTGTTCCTTCAGCTTGCGCGACCGCTGGATGGCCTCTTTCTCCTGATGCCAGTGGGCCGCGAGGCCGCCGCGTTCTTCCTTGAGATCGGCGAGCTCCTTATCGAGCTTCCCGAGCCGATCCTTCGACGCTGTGTCGCTTTCCTTGCGCAGGGCCTCGCGCTCGATTTCGAGCTGCATGATGCGCCGTTCGAGCTCGTCGAGCTCGGCGGGCATCGAGTCGATCTCCATCCGCAGCTTGGACGCGGCCTCGTCGATGAGATCGATGGCCTTGTCCGGCAGAAAGCGATCGGCGATGTAGCGGTTGGATAGGACCGCCGCCGCGACGAGCGCCGCGTCCTTGAACTTCACGCCGTGATGGATCTCGTAGCGCTCGCGGAGGCCGCGCAGGATGCTGATGGTGTCCTCGACGGTGGGTTCGCCCGCCATGACAGGTTGGAAGCGGCGCTCGAGCGCGGCGTCCTTCTCGATGTACTTGCGGTACTCGTCGAGCGTCGTGGCGCCGATGGTGTGGAGTTCGCCCCGGGCCAGCATCGGCTTCAGCATGTTCGAGGCGTCGATGGAGCCTTCAGCCGCGCCCGCCCCGACGACCGTGTGCAGCTCGTCGATGAACAGGATGACCTGTCCCTCGGCGTCGGTGATCTCCTTGAGCACGGCCTTCAGGCGCTCCTCGAACTCGCCGCGGTACTTGGCGCCGGCGACCAGCGCCCCCATGTCGAGGGCGACGATGCGCTTGTTCTTCAGCCCCTCGGGTACGTCGCCGCGGAAGATACGGGCGGCGAGGCCTTCGACGATCGCGGTCTTGCCGACGCCGGGCTCGCCAATCAGGACCGGGTTGTTCTTCGTCCGCCGGGACAGCACCTGAATCACACGGCGGATTTCCTCGTCGCGGCCGATCACCGGATCGAGCTTGCCGCGGCGGGCCAGCTCCGTCAGGTCGCGCCCGTAGCGCTCGAGGGCTTGATACGTGCCTTCGGGGTTCTGGCTGGTCACCCGCTGCGACCCGCGCACGCTCGTGAGGGCCTCGAAGATCCTGTCGCGCGTGACGCCCCGTTGCGTCAGCAGCTGCGCCGACGGGGACCGGCCTGTTTCGGAGGCGATGGCGACCAGCAGGTGCTCGGTGCTGACGAATTCGTCCTTCAGCCGGTCGGCTTCGGCCTGCGCCAGATCGGTCACGAGCTTCAGACGCGGGGACAGGCCTGCCTGGGATCCGCCGTAGGCTTGCGGCAACTTGTCGATGAGCTCGTGGGCAGCCTTGCCGACGACGGTCGGGTCGTGGCCCATCTTGCGCAGCAACTCCGGAACAACGCCGTCGCGCTGCTCGACGAGGGCGACCAGCAGGTGCTCGGGTTCGATCTGCGCAT
>JBEQUD010000241.1:0-3035 GCA_040349235.1 Acidobacteriota bacterium | reverse complement strand
GGTAGCCGCTCCGCCGGATCTCGGCCTCGCGCTCGGGCTTGCCGTGGGCCTGGCGCTCGAGAATCTCGAGCGCTTCGTCCGGCGTCAACTCGTCCGTGATGTAGCGGAAATCGATACACGAGACGATCTGCCGCGGCGTCATGTCCGCGAGCAGCTTCCACACGGGCTTGCGCTCGGCCTTCGCGTAGAGGTCCCACACCGCGTTGACGATGGCCGCAAGCGCCAGGTGCACGACGCCTTTCTCGGGGCCGAGCCAACGCAACTGCGAGTCGGAGGCCAGGCGCCGCCAGAATCCGGCGAAATCGGCCGTGATGTCATCGAGTCGCTGCCCCACCACCAGGTGACGAAACGCCTCGATGCCCATGGCGCAGATCTCATTGCCGCGGCCCACCGTGAACGTCAGGCCATGCCCCTCGAGTCCGGCATCGGTCTTGAGGATGACGTATGCCGCCGAGTAGTCCGGATCCGTGTGTACCGAGTCGCTGCCGTCGAGCGTACGGGACGTGGGAAACCGCAGGTCGCTCACGACCATGTCACGAATGGTGATGGCCATCTTCACGCCCGTGCCGGCGAACGGCGCCACTGATCGAGTCCGACTGCACCCACGATGATTCCTCCAGTCACGATTTGCTGCACCCAGTTCGGCAGGCCCAGCTGCGAGCAGCCCACCTGGATCACGACCATGATGGCCGCACCCGCCAGCGTACCGGCGATCGTGCCTCGTCCGCCAGCCAGGCTCCCGCCGCCGATGATCACGGCGGCGATGACGTCCAGTTCCAGCCCCACGGCCACCGTGGGATCGCCCACCGACAGCCGCGAGAACTCCATCACGCCCGCCAGACCCGCCAGCGCGCCCGCCAGGGTGTACACGACGACCTTGCGGCGGTTCACGCGCACGCCGCACAGACGCGCGGTCCGCTCGTTCGACCCGATCGCGAACAGGTGCCGGCCGAACTGCGTGTACCGCAGCGTCGCAGCGACGAGGATGGCCAGGACCAGCACGAGCCAGATTCCCGGCGGCAGCCACAGCGGCGAGTCGCCCGACGACGCGCGCAGCAACGCGTTCAGCGTGGACACCGGCGCGTCCACGCGCCGCTCGTCGGCCATGCCCTTGGCGGCGCCGCGCACGATCAGCATCGTGCCCAGCGTCACGATGAAGGGCACGACACGCAGTCCGGCAATCAGCACGCCGTTGAGCAGGCCGCACGCGGCGGACACGCCGACCGCCGCGACGGCGGCCCACATCGGCCCCATGCCCGACCGCAAGGTGACGGCGGTGACGACGGTGCTCAACGCGACGACCGATCCCACCGACAGATCGATGCCGCCGGACACGATCACCATCGTCATGCCGAAAGCCGCCACGCAGACGATGGCGGCCTGGCGGGCCATGAGCTCGAGGTTGGCGCCGCGGACGAAGCCCGGACCGAGCAGCGCGCCGAAGATCACGAACACGAGCACGAGGGCGACGACGACGCCGGTCTCGTCGACGTAGCGCCGCCAGTTCATGACGCCATGGCTCCGGACGCCGCCATGATCAATGCGTGCTCGGTCCACGCGCCGACCGCTCGCGGCGCACCGAGCCGGCCCCGGGACATCACCGCGATGCGATCGCACACGCCGAGCAACTCGGGAAAGTAGCTGCTCACGAGCAGCACGGCCTTGGGCGGCCCCGTCTTCGGCGCCACGAGCGCGTCGATGAGCGCGTAGATCTGCGCCTTGCTCGCGACGTCGATCCCGCGCGTGGGCTCGTCGAGCAGCAGCACGTCCACGTCGTGGTGCAGCAGCCGCGCCACGGCGACCTTCTGCTGGTTGCCGCCCGAGAGCTCAGCCACGGGCTGCCTCGGACCGGCGCAGCGAATCGCGAGGCGCTCGATCCACGTGCGGGTGGCCGCGTCCTGGCGGGACGGGCTGACAAGGCCGGGCGGGCCGAGATCGTCGAGGTGCGAGAGCGTCAGGTTGTCGGCAATCGAGAGCGCGGCCGCCAATCCTTCGGAGGCCCGATCCTCGCTGACGAGCCCCATGCCCTGCGCCCATCGGTCTGCCGGCGCAAAGGCGCCCTGGTGGACGCCAAGACGGATCTGACCGTCGCGCACGCGTTCGAGGCCGAAGATCGTCCGCAACAACCGCGTCCGCCCGGCGCCGAGCAACCCGGCAATGCCCAGGACCTCGCCACGATGCAGGGTGAACGACGCGGCGCCTGAGGACAGATCGCGGACGTCGAGCAGGGCCTCACCCGTCTGCCGCGCGGTGCGCGGGTACAGATCCTCGACGTCCCCGCCGACCATCAACGCCGCGATGTCCCGGATGCTCATGTCCGACGTCGCGCCCTGCCCGACGTTCCGGCCGTCGCGCAGGACGACGACGCGATCGGAGACGTCCTTCACTTCCTCGAGGAAGTGCGAGATGTAGACGATGGCGTGCCCCTGATCCTTCAGCCGGGCGATGAGACCGAAGAGGCGCGTGACGTCGGCGCGGGTCAGGCTGCTGGTGGGTTCGTCGAGCACCAGCACGCGGCACCCCGAGGCCAGCGCACGGGCGATCTCCACCAGTTGCTGCTCCGCGGGAGACAGCTCGGAGACGAGCGCGTCCGGTCTGAGCGCCTCGTGCCCGAGGCGCGCGAGCGCGTCTTCGGCGGCGCGTCGCACCTCCGCCCGGCGCACGATGCCCCAGCGCGTCGGCTCCAGCCCCAGCGCGATGTTCTCCATCACGCTGAGATGGGGCGCGAGCGACAGGTGCTGATAGATCATCGCGATGCCCGCACGCCGCGCCGCGAGCGGATTGGCGGGCGCGTACGGTGCGTCATCGAGGCGCATGACGCCGGAGTCGGGCCTCAACGCGCCGGCGAGAATGCCCATCAGCGTGCTCTTGCCGGCGCCGTTCTGCCCGACGAGCGCACACACGTCGCCGGCCCGCACGGCGAGATCCACTCCGGACAGCGCGCGGGTCGAGCCGAACGATCGGGTGACGCCGCGCATGTCGAAGCGCGGCGCGGGGGCTAGGGCTTCAGCCATTTCGCGAGGTCCGGGTGCAGC
>JBEQUD010000230.1:0-3981 GCA_040349235.1 Acidobacteriota bacterium | reverse complement strand
AACGGTCACGATCGGCGCCAGCTCCAGCGGTCGGCGGTGCAGGCGGACCTTCCCGCGCGCGATCCGTGAGACGTCCAACAGATCTTCGATCAGACGCAGGACATGCGTCGCCTGGCGTTCAATGACCTCGCGCTCACGCGGCGTCGCGACGTCGCCGCGCATCTTCATCAGCTGGACGGCCGTCAAGATCGGCGCCAGAGGGTTCCGCAGCTCGTGCGACAGCATCGCGATGAACTCGTCCTTGCGTCGGTCGGCGTCGCGCACCAGTGCCTCGGCGTTCTTGAGCGCCGTGATGTCGATGAAGGTCGCGATCGCACCCCTCGGGTTTCCGTCCGGGTCCCTCAACGGGACCGCGCTACCGTAAATGAACGTGGACGTTCCGTCGTCGAAGCGGATCTCTTCTTCGAAGTCGCGTAGCTCGACGCCGTCGCGCGCCGCTCGCTGGAGAGGCAGCTGGTCGGGCGGCAGCTCAACCCCTCCATGGAAGACGCGAAAATGTGTCGGTGCCGCGTCGGGAGACGTCTTCGACACCTCACCTCCCGGGGCCATGCGCAGGATCTCGTACCCCTTGCGACTGCTGAGGACGGTGCGGCAGTCCCGGTCGTGGGCAATCCACAGGGCTGCGGGGGTTGCGTCCAGCAACGCCGCCAGCTCGTCGGCCCGCGCACGCGCCGCCGCCTCACTCTCGCGAACCGCGATTTCGACGGCGTCGCGACGGTTTGCAGCGGCCCCCCGCTCGCTGGACATCCTGGTTGCTTTACTCACTGAATTGGCGCTGTCCAGGTCCAGCTGAGGCTTTCCGCCCAGCAGCCGCACGTCGCCGCCCTCCCATGCGGACCTCGCCGCAGATTTCCAGCCCGTGGCCCTCACGTCAAGCACAGAGACGCTGCTCACTTCGCTTGCCGTGTGGACAGCGATGTCTGATATGCCTTTAAGGGTATATGGACGGTCTACCGCCTCTGCGGAGGGTATCGTCTCGGCGACATTGCGCGCGCGGTGCTCAGCACTGTGTTCGTGGTCCCCTTCGCAGCCGGCGAGGTGGGCGCGCTCGTTGTGTACGGGGCCATCGCCTCCGGCGCGGCCGCCCTGTCGGTTAAGGACGTAACCGATCGGCATTGGCCCTGGGTCAGCCTTGGGTCGGCTCGCTGCGTTCCATCCCGGGCGGGACCGGGAAATAGTCGCCCTTTGGTCCGATGGCGTGGCCGGCGGGGATGGGGATGCCCAGCTCGTCGATGGCGAAGACCGTGGGCGGCAACCGCAGGGATTCGCGCACCCGGTCCATGGTTTCGGGCACGAAGGGGTAAAGCATGATCATCAGGTTCTTCAGCACGTAGAAGGCGCTGAAGAGGGCGTTGCGCCGGCCTTCTTCCGGGCGTCGATCATCGTGCGGTTTGTACTGCGCGAACAGGCTGTTGATGATGCGCGCGTAATTTTCTACCTCGAAGAGCATGTTCGGGTAGTCGGCGCGGTCCATTGACTTCACATAGCGCTGGACCATCCGCACGGTGTCCCTCAGCACGCCGTCCACCAGCACGCCCTCGGGGACGCGGCCGTCGAACTTCGACTGCGCCGCCGAAATAGGGCGTTCGAAGGCAGCGTTGAGCGGACCGGCCAAGAAACGGTTGCGCTCGTCCAGTTTGCCGAAATCGAAGTCCGACGCCTTCTCGGACAGCCCGAGCAGCGCCAGGTAATAGCGAATCTGGTCCACCCCGTAGCCCTTCTCGTCCAGCAGCTGATCGCCGCTGTAGAAGTTGCCGCGGCTCTTGCTCATCTTTTCGCCCGACACCATGAGGTGGAAGGCGCTCACGATGTCCGTCAGCTGCAGCTCGCCGGGCAGCGGCATACGCTGCGGATCATCCTGCGTCCCCAACCACATGGCCCCCTGCATGAGCACGTAGAAGAAGACGTTGTCCTGGCCCAGGAACTGCGTGATCCGTGCTTCGGGATCGCGCCAGTACTGGGCGTAGGCCTCTGGGTCCAGACCCTTCTTGGCCAGCGCCACCTTCGAGAACGCGATGGGGGCAATCAGCGAGTCGGGCCAGACGTAAAGCGTCTTGCCCGCCAGATCCGGATCGATGGACGGCACCGGCACACCCCAGGCGATGTCGCGAGTGATCGATCGGTGCGCCCACTCGTCGGCGATGGTCGACGGGATTCCGGCCGCCGCCAACGCCGCGCGCCCCGCCTCCAGCGCCGCCTTGTCCCCAAACTGCAGCACCACCTTCTTGCCCGGGGCGTACTTGCTCTTGTGCGCAGGTAGCGTGAGCGTGGCCTTGAGGGCCTTGTAGGGCTCCTCGTGCTCGCCGTCGAAGCGCAGCGACGGCAGCACCTTCTCCAGCGTGTCGGCGATGACCGAGGGGCGCCACGCCTTCTTCTTGGCCTTGCCTTCAATCCAGGCGCGCAGCACCTCCGACACCTTCCACATGTCCAAAAACCAGTGAACGGTGTCGCGCATCTCGGGCGTTGCGTTGGACAGCACGCTCTTCGGGTTAATGAGCGCGGTCGGCTCGTGCTGGTGGCCACAGCGATCGCATTCGTCGCTATAGGCGCTGTCGTAGTTGCACTTCAGGTTTGGGCAGGTCCCCCGCACCAGGCGGTCGGGGAGGAATCGATTGAGCTGCGGGTCGTACCACTGCCGGCTGGTGCGCTTTTCCAACATGCCGTTTGCGTGCAGGCGGGTCAGGAAGAAGTCGCACAACTCTTTTTGGGTCGGAAACGTCTCGGGCTGCGAGGTGCCGGTGTAAACATCGACGCCGATGGCGTAGCGCGCGAGCGTCACCTGCTGCCGCGCGTGGATGTCGTCGATGAACTGGCGAATCGGGATCCCGGCCGCCGCGGCCGACACCTCGCTGGTCGAGCCATGGTCGTCCGTGCCGTTGACGAAGAGGACGTTCTCGCGGCCGATGAGCATGCCCATCCAGCGACTGTAAATGTCGGCCGGCAGATGCGCGCCGGCCAGATGGCCCAGGTGAAGCGGCCCGTTCGCGTAAGGCATCCCCGCGGTGACGAGAGCACGTCGTGGCCGCTGAACGGTCTTCAACACCGAAGGCACGTCGACGGGGACATGCGGGTTCTTGCCGGCGACATCGGATGCTTTGGACGTGTTTGTGTCGGCCACGGAACCGGGGAGCTTGCCTCGAGAACTGCGGTCGTACAAGGTCACCCAATGGCGACTGCGCGCGTTGAAATTCACAGGGTCCCCGTCGTCGGCTAGTATCCGCTCCGTCATGGAGAGAATCGCGAACCCGGACCGTGCTGGCCAGCGACACCGCGTCGATTACGCCGTCGTCGAGGGTCGGGGATACGTCGCCGACGGGAAGAACGTCGAGATGTGGGCACGCTTCGATGAGGCCGGGTACCTCTGGCTCGACGTCGTCGTCGGCACGACGCAGCCGAAGGTGTCGTACCCCGTTGGCGGCGCGAGCTCTGTCGTCCAAAGGATCGAACCGATCCTGTTCGTCTAGCTCACCCGCGTAGCGACCGGCTCGAACCGATCGCGGCGCCCCCCGCCTCAGGTGAGGCTGGGGCTGGTCAGCGGCGTCGAGTCGATGCCCGAGTCACCGAACGACGAGCGCGTGTCGCCGAACAAGTTCAGGATGGACGTGAGCAGTCGGTTGTGCGGCACGCCGCCGCACTTGATCCACCGCCCGGTCCGCAACGTCTTTCCGTCACCGCCGGCCAGCAGGAACGGCATGTTGGCCTTGGCGTGCGAGGGCGGGTCCGCGATCTCCGATCCGAAGAGGACCACGGTTTCGTCGAGCAGCGTGTGCCCGCCCATGTCCACCGCTTGCATGGCGTTCAGCAGGTAGGCGTGCATCTGCGAGTACCAGGTGTCGATCTGCGTGCATTCGGTGGGCCTGAAACCGCCGTCGTGCTGGTAGTAGTGATGGTGCTCCGACAGGTTCAGCCACGGGAAGGTGTGCTTGGCCTCGCTGTCGCTCCACTGCAGCGAGATCACGTTGGTTCGATCGCAGGCCATCG
>JBEQUD010000219.1:0-10586 GCA_040349235.1 Acidobacteriota bacterium | reverse complement strand
GGCTTCACGGCTCGCTGCCCTCGTCCTCCCGAGCGGCCTGCTTGTCGCTGAACGAGTATTGTGTCCGGCGTCTGGCGGTGCAGGGGACGGGGCTCGCCAGCGACCAAGGGGCCCTGCAGACCGTGACGGCGGCCTCCTCGCTCTTCGGGGATGCGCTTCTGGCCGTGATTGTCTACGGGTCCTGGTTACGCGGCGAGGCCGTTGCGACGTCCGATGTTGATGTGCTCGTGGTCGTCGAACCTCGCATGGCCCTGACGCGCGCGCTCTACCGGGCGTGGGACGCGGCTCCTGTCGTCTGGCAGGGCCGAAGGGTCGATCCGCACTTCGTGCATCCCCCGCAGGACCGAGTGGCAGGCGGCGTCTGGGCCGAGGTGGCGGTTGCTGGCGTCGTCGTGTTCGAACGAGGCTGGCGGATCTCCGCCCGGCTGGTGGACATACGTCACGAGATCGCGGCCGGGAAGCTGGTTCGTCGCCTCGTGCACGGTCAGCCGTACTGGACGGTGGCTGCTTAGTGGCCTGTCCTGGCGATCTGTGCAGCGCCTTCCTTGCGGGGCATCCCGCGCCGCGGCGTTGCTCGGTTACAGACAACCCGGTCTGCTCCGCTCGTCGCGCCTTGCAGCGCGGGCGCCGCGCGGCGGAATCCGCTGTACATATCGCCAGGACAGGCCACTAGTGCGCAACCGTGGACTTGCGGCCGACCATCTCCGGCGGGCGGAAGCCCGGCTGCGTGCGCTCGATGTCCTCTTCGACGCGGACAGCTGGGCCGATGTCGTTCGCGAATCCCAAGAGGTGGTGGAACTCGCGCTCAAGGGACTTCTGCGCGCGGCGGGGGTGGACCCGCCGCGGGTCCACGACGTGGGGGACGTGCTCGTTGCCGAGCGCGGTCGGCTGCCGGGCCTTCTCGGGCACGAGATTGATCAGCTGGCGGCCGCCTCTCGGGATCTGCGGCGCGACCGGGAGCTCGCCTTCTACGGCGCGGAGGACCTCACCCCCTCGGACTTCTACAAGCGCGAGGACGCCGAGCAGGCGCGGACGGCCGCGCGCCTCGTGGTCCGCCTCGTGCGCCCGCACGTTCCGGCGTGAGCGCCGCGTCACGGGCCGGACGCCGACCGGCTACTTGCGCGCTGCCGGCGTGAGCATGGTTTCGGCCCGCTGGCCGGCCCGCATGTAGACGACCTTCGCGGGCTGGCCGATTTTGAGCACGTCCAGCGCGTAGGTGTAGTCGTAGATGTTCGCGATGCGCTGCCCGGCGATTTCCACGATGACGTCGCCTTTCTGCAGCCCCGCCTGGTCCGCGGGCCCGCCCCCGACGACCCCGCTCAAGAGCAATCCGGCGGCGTCACTCGAGTAGTCCGGGATGGTCCCCGTGAACACGCGCGTGCCGGCATGGCCGCCGCCCGGCTGCGTCTGCTGCTCGACCTTCGTGAAGGCCGGTGCGTCCGCCGACGCGTCCAGACGACGCACGATGGCCGCGCCGAAATCAGCGATGCGGTCCAGATCCTCGTAGTTGATTTTGTCCGCGGTGTCCGTAGGTCGGTGGTAATCGGCGTGGATGCCGGTGAAGAACGTGAGACAGGGCACGTTCGCGTTGTTGAAGGTGGCGACGTCGGTCGGCTGGTAAGGGTCGGCCTGCAGCAGCAGGTTGAACCCCGCGGGGATGTTCGCCTGCTCGATGATCTTGCTCCAGGCGGCGCTGGTGCCCGTCGCCTGAATGGTCAGCTTGTTGTCCTGCATCCGGCCCACCATGTCGAAGTTGATGTAGGCCGCCAGCTGGTCGAGCGGCAGCGCGGGATGCGCGACGAACGCACTGGACCCGAGCAAACCGAGCTCCTCGCCGGACCAGAAGGCGAGGAGGATGTTCCGGTGGCGGGGCTGGGTCGAAAGCGCCGTGCCGATGGCGAGCACCGCGGCCGACCCCGAGGCGTTGTCGTCGGCACCCGGATGCGCGCGTGTCGCCTCGTCCTTGCTTGCGAGCGTATTGCCGGCTTCTCCGTGCCCGAGGTGGTCGTAGTGGGCCCCGAGCGCCACCCACGGGCGGTCGGGCGCGGATGCGCCTGTCGGCGGGACAGTCGCGGGCAGGTAGGCCACGACGTTGTGGCCGGTGCGGGTCTCGCGCACGACGTCGGCGTGCAGCGTAACCGTGACCCCCGGGAGGGGAAAACCCGCCGCGTGCGGATTCGCGTCGTCGAGTTCGCGTTGCACGTCGTCCAGCGACTTCCCGCCGCCGGCTGCCAGCAGGGCGCGGCCGACATTGCCGCTGATGCTGGCGGCGACGATGCCCGAGCCGGCCAGCGCGGTGTCGAATGTCATCGACACGACGTCGCCCGCGTTGGGCGAGCGTGGGCCGGTCACGACCAGCAGGGCCTTGGCGCCGTGTTGACGTGCGGCCAAGGCCTTGTAGCGCAGGTCCGCATACCGCGCGAGGACGGCGCGTGTCTTCTGGTCCGCGTCCTCGGGGAAGTAGCGGAGCACGAGCACGACCTTGTCCTTGACGTCGAGCGCCGCGTAGCTGTCGTAGGCGAGTCCCTGGCTCTCCGGGACCACGATGCCGTAGCCCGCGAAGACGACCGGTGCGGTGACGTCCCCGGTGTCCGAAAAGGACAGGGCCTGGACGTCCTGCCGCGCGGTGAACGGGCGATCGACGCCCGCGACAGCCAGCGTCGTGCCCCCGTCGCGTGTGCCCGCGGTGAATTCGAAGGGCAGCAGAAAATCCGCCTGGCCGGGCAGCGGTTTCGCGCCCATCTTCCGGAGTTCGTCGGCGAGGTACGCGCTCGAGCGTTGCTCGCCGGCCGACCCCGTCATCCGTCCTTCGAGGCGTGGTGAGGCCAGCATCTCGACGTAGGCGCGCGTTTTCGACGGGGTGTCGGCGGCGTGCGCCGCGCACACGGCGACGAGCGCGAGCAGGGCCGAGGCAGCGGACAGCCTACGCAGGGGACGCCGCGCTGGGCCCCGCGGCGATGCGGTGACGGGTGCCGTGCGGGGTGCCTGGCTCATGGGTGCTTCCTGAGGGGGGCCTGCTTGATGGCCTCGAGCGCGGCGGCGTGGTTCCATTGGGCCAGAAAGAGCTGGCCTGCCTGCCCGCCGCCGCGGCTGGACGTCCAGGCGAGCACCGTCCCATCGGGCGAGGGTACGGGCAGGCCGTCGAACCCGTCCGAATACGTGACGCGCACGGGTTCCTTCGTCCCCTGTGCATCGACGATGAACAGCTCGAAGTTTTCGAACCCCAGCTTGTTGGACGCGAAGATGATGTAGGCGCCCGACGGGTGCATGTAGGGCGCCCAGCTCATCGAGCCGAAGTCGGTAATCTGCTTCTGGTCGCTGCCGTCGGGCTTCATCGTCCACACATTGGCGATGAGCCCGGATTCGTCGAACCGGCGCCAGACGATGTGCGTCCCGTCGGGCGTGAAGAACGGTCCGCCGTCATAGCCGTAGGTGTGTGTGAGCCGACGCTGGCCCGACCCGTCCGCGCGCATGATGTAGATCTCGGCGAAGTTGCTCGGGTTCTCGTCGAGCGCCTTCTGCTCCGGCGGCGTGAGCGCCCGGTTGTAGGCGTCGCGCGTCGAGGTGAAGACGAGCCACTGCCCGTCGGGCGAATAGCTGCCCTCGGCGTCGTAGCCTCGGGCGGTCGTCAGGCGCCGGGTCGCCCCGGTCTTCTCGTGGCGCGCGTAGATGTCCATCTCGGGGTCGTAGTCCCACGCGTAGCGGCGCTCTTTGCCCGAGGCGCGCAGGGCCAGTTCCTCGTCCTGGAACTGGCGCGATTTGGGGTCGGCGTGCGTGGAGGCGAATTCAATCTCGTCGCTGCCCGGGCGGAAGAACGCGCACGTGGTTTTCCCCACCCCCGATGAGACGCGCGTCGTGTCCCCAGTGGACAGGTCGAGTGTGTAGATCTGGTAGAACGGGTTGCCCGGCTCGCGCTCGCTCTGGAACACCAGCCGCTTGCCGTCCGGGGACCAGTAGCCTTCGCCCGCGCGTCGCCCCTCGACGGTGAGCCGTCGGACGCGCGTGAGGAAGTCGTGCTCCTGGTGCGGGCCGGGCGCCTGGGACGCCAAAGGCGTGACCAGAAGCCCGGCGGCCAGCGCGAGGAGTGACAGCCGGTGCCCCGCTCCGGTGAATGCGCTCATCGTTCCAGATTATCGCCTTTCGACGTCACGGGCCAGGCTACACGGTCGCGAGCGCCCGTCCCCTCAGCGCGGCGATCCCGTCCGTCAGGCGGCGGCCGAACTCCGTGTCCGCCTTGCGGAAGTGTCCGAGGGCGCGCTCGATGATGTCGTCCCGCGACACCTGACCGAGGCTCTCCACGATGTTGTCCACGAGGCGCTGCTGCGCGTCCGCGGGTTGCAGGCGGTAGAGCGCGCCGGCTTGGGCGAAGTCGTCCACCGCTCGGGGCACCTGCGGGTAGTGGCCCGACATCCCCGAGGCGGCCAATCCCTTGTACGGCTCGTCGTGGTTCTCGACCGGGCCGCCAAACGAATTGGGCTCGTAGTTCTTGATTCGACCGCTGGGATTGTCGAACCTCATCGCGCCGTCACGGCCGTAGTTCTGCGCGCCGCCATCGACGCCTTTGGGCTCGTTGACCGGCAGCCGCGAATGGTTGATGCCGAGCCGGTAGCGGTGGGCATCGCCGTAGCCGAAGAGCCGCGCCTGCAGCATGCGATCCGGCGAGGGACCAATGCCGGGGACGAAGTGCGAGGGGTCGAAGGCGGATTGCTCCGTTTCACCGAAATAGCTCTCCGGCGTCCGGTTCAGCACTAGCTTCGCGATGGGGACGAGCGGGTAGTCCTTGTAGTTCCAGACCTTGGTCAAGTCGAAGGGGTCGATGCGATAGGTGGCCGCGTCTGCCTCCGGCATCACCTGCACCTTGAGCGTCCACGACGGGTATTCACCCTTCTCGATGTGCGTGTAGAGATCGTGGTGGCAATACTGCGGATCCTTGCCGCCGACGACCGCTGCTTCGCTCGACGTGAACGTCCTGATGCCCTGGTCCGTCTTGAAGTGGAACTTCACCCAAACGCGGCCGCCGGACGCGTTCACCCACTGGTAGGTGTGCGAGCTGAACCCGTCCATGCAGCGGTAGGAGGCGGGAATCCCCCGATCGCCGAACAGCCAGACGAACTGATGGGTGGCTTCCGGCGAGTGCGAGAAGAAATCCCACACGTTGTCGGGTTCCTGCCGGTTCGTGTAAGGGTCTTGCTTCTGCGAGTGGATGAAGTCGGGAAACTTGATGCCGTCGCGGATGAAGAAGATGGGCGTGTTGTTGCCCACGAGGTCCCAGTTGCCCTCCTCCGTGTAGAACTTCATCGCGAACCCGCGCGGGTCGCGTGCGGTATCCGGGCCGCCGCGGGAGGCCGCCACGGTGGAGAAGCGGATGAACATCTCGGTCTTCTTGCCCACGGTTTCGAAGACCTTCATCCTCGTCCACTTGGGGACGTCGGGGTTCGTCACCTCGAGGTAACCGTAGGCGCCGGTGCCGACGGCGTGGACGACGCGCTCGGGGATGCGCTCGCGGTTGAACCGGGCGAGCTTCTCGACCAGATAGTGATCCTGGAGGACCGTCGGCCCTCCAGGCCCGGCCGTCTCGGAGTTCTGGTTGTCGGTGACGGGTGCGCCGCTCTCGGTCGTCAATCTCGGTGTCTCTGCCATCGGGACCTCCTTGTCCATCGTCTGACGGACAGTCTGCGCGCGGGTGTCTGATAGTGCAAAGACATAATCTGTATAAAATGCATAGGCGTTACCTATGACTCTCCCCGCTGCGCCGCCGGCCGTGTCCCTGCGCCAGCTCCAGTACATCGTCGCGGTGGCCGAGCGGGGCGGGTTCGGCCGGGCGGCGGCCCACTGCCACGTCGCGCAGCCCTCGCTCTCCGCCCAGATTGCCCTGGCGGAGGGGCAGCTCGGGGTGCAGATTTTCGAGCGGAGCCGCGCGGGGGTGCGCGTGTCGGCGGCCGGTGCGGCCATCGTGGAGCAGGCACGTCGCGTCCTGGCCGCCCAGCGCGAGCTCGAAGCGCTGGCGGGCCACTTGCGCGACCCCTTCCGCGGCACATTGCGGGTCGGTGTCATCCCAACCGTCGGGCCGTACTTGCTCCCGGAGATTGCGCCCGCGCTTGCCCGCGCCTATCCGCACTTGACGCTCGTCTGGCGCGAGGATCGGACCCCGGGTCTCGTTCAACAGATCAAAGACGGCGCCCTCGACGCGGCGCTCGTGGCGCTCGAGTCGGACCTCGACCACCTCGAGCACGCCCCCGTGGGCTGGGATCCGTTCGTGCTCGCGGTCGCGCGCGGGCACGCGCTGGCGACGAGTCAGAAGCCGGTGAACCTGCGGGCCCTGACGGGAGCGACGGTGCTCCTCCTCGACGACGGCCACTGCTTCCGCGACCAGGCGTGGAGCCTGTGCGCCGCGCATGGGGCGCGGGAGATGGACTTTCGGGCGACGAGCTTGGCCACCCTCGTCCAGATGGTCGGCGCCGGATCGGGGGCGACTCTCCTGCCCGAGATGGCCCTCGCGGTCGAGAATCGCGGGCGCCAACTGGCGGTGCGCCGCATCGCCCCCGCCGGGCCGGGCCGCACGATCGTGCTCGCGTGGCGGCGCGAATCGGCGCTGCGGGGGGCGCTCGCGGAGGTTGCGGCCACTCTTCGCGGCACGTTCGCGGCGCGCGGCAAGGTGTCGCCGCGTTGAGGGCGCGTGCGCCAGCCCGCGCATTCCTGGTAAAATAAGCGCTCACCCCCCAACACATGATCTCAGTGCATAACGTCTCGATGCGGTACGGGTCGAAGATTCTGTTCGACGACGTCACCACCACGTTTTCAGCGGGCCGACGCTACGGGTTGACGGGGCCCAATGGCGCCGGCAAGTCCACCTTCATGAAGCTCCTGACCGGGGAACTCCCCCCGCAGAAGGGGACGGTCACGGCCCCCGAAAAGCTCGGGGTCCTGCGCCAGGATCAGTTCGCCTTCGACGAGTTCCGCGTCATCGACACCGTCATCATGGGCAACCAGCGCCTGTGGCGCGCGCTCGAGGAACGCGACATCCTCTATGCCAAGCCCGAGATGAGCGATGAGGACGGGATGCGCCTCGGCGAGCTCGAAGGGATCGTCGGCGAGGAGGACGGGTACTCCGCCGAGAGCGGCGCCGCGATTCTCCTGCAGGGGCTCGATATCCCCGACGAACTCCACGAGCGCACGATGGCCGAGATCCAGGGCGGCCAGAAAGTCCGGGTGCTGCTCGCCCAGGCGCTCTACGGCAACCCGCAGGCCCTGCTCCTCGACGAGCCGACGAACCACCTCGACCTCGACTCGATTCACTGGCTGCGCGAGTTCCTCGTCCGCTACGAGGGCACGCTCATCGTCATCTCGCACGACCGCCATTTCCTGAACGCCGTCTGCACGCACACCGCCGACATCGACTACCAGACCATCATCACCTACACCGGCGGCTACGACGACATGGTGGTCGCGAAAACGCAGATCCGCTCGCGGGTCGAGGCCGACAACGAGCAGCGCGAGAAGAAGATCGCGCAGCTGAACGAGTTCATCGCGCGGTTCTCGGCGGGCACGCGTGCCAGCCAGGTGATGTCGCGCAAGAAGGAAGTCGAGCGGCTGCAGACGAGCGACCTGGCGCGGTCGAACATCCAGCGGCCCTACATCAAGTTCACCCAGAACCGGCCCTCGGGGCGGGTGGCCCTCGAGTGCGCGGACGTGGCCAAGGCGCACGGCGGCATGGACGTCGTGTCGGGGTTCAGCGCCATCGTGAACCGTGGCGAGAAGATCGTCCTCGTGGGCCGCAATGGTCAGGGCAAGACCACGCTCCTCAAGGCGCTGCTGGCTGACGCGCCAGGGGCCGAGGGCGCCGCGGCGGACATCGACGCGGGCAAGGTGCGCTGGGGCCACGAGGTGTCGGTTGGATATTTCCCGCAGGATCACACGGGCGCGATCGCCAAGGGCCTGACCGCGGTGGACTGGCTGCACCAGTTCGATCCCGACGCGGCGCGCCAGGACATCCACGGCCTGCTCGGGCAGATGCTCTTCAGCGGCGAGGAAGGCCTGAAGCCGACCGAGGCGCTGTCAGGGGGCGAGACCGCGCGTCTCCTCTTCTGCCGGATCATGCTCCAGAAGCCCAACGTGCTCGTGCTCGATGAGCCCACCAACCACCTCGACCTCGAGTCGATCAACGCCCTCAACGTCGCCCTGCAGCGGTTCGAGGGCACGGTCTTGCTGGTGACGCACGACCAGGACGTCATGGAAGAAGTGGGCACCCGCGTCTGGCACTTCGACGGCGGGACGATCGGCGACTTTAAGGGGACCTACGAGGAGTACGTCGCGTCGATCGCCTGACGACTGACCGACGCGTGGGGTCGCGCCGCCGTCACCGCGGCGGCCGCTTCGCAGGAATGACCAGACAAATGCGCCGAGGGGCGTGGGCCTGTTCTTTGCTACTACCTGGGCATCATGTCCATCACCCACATCGGCGCGGCGGGTACCACACTCGACGACATGGGGGCGCAGGCCACCACCGAGGTCAGCAGGCACCGGGTTCGTCAACACGCCGGGCACGCAGCCGGGGATGTCTTCGAGAAGCTGCTCGACAGCATGTCGCAGACAACCCTGCCGACGACGAACGCCGGCGCCGCCCGCGCGCTGCCGGGCGCGGCAGCCCAGGCACCGCCCGCCACGTCGAAGTAGCACCGCCTCTCCTCTGACTCCGCCCCGGCTCGCCTGCGACGTCCCCGTCGCGTCCCGCCCTTACGCCTCCCTCATGTAAGATTGTCCGGCTGTGCCCGCGGTCGCGACCGCGGGTTGCGCCCTTTTTCGCGTCGTGAGGCCTCGAAGCGCTCCGCCGCGGCGAACACCTGTCCCGACGGAGAGCACATGAGCGTGGAACGAGGCGCGCGCCGTGACGGCGCGGAGTCCGATACCGGCAAGACCGACCTGGCCGACATGCGGCGCCGGATCTCGGCCATTTTCGTGGGGTCGATCGGCAACCTGGTCGAGTGGTACGACTTCTACGCGTACTCCGCGTTCGCGCTCTATTTCGCCGGGGCGTTCTTCCCCAACGGCAGCCCGGTCGTTCAACAGCTGAACGCGGCCATTCTCTTCGCCTTCGGATTCATCGTCCGGCCGATCGGCGGCTGGCTGTTCGGCCATATCGCGGACCAGTACGGCCGCCGGCGCGGGCTGATGCTGTCCGTGCTGCTGATGTGCTTCGGCTCGCTCATGATTGCCGTCACCCCGACCTATACGTCAATCGGCGTCGCGGCGCCCATTCTGCTCGGCGTCGCGCGCATGATTCAGGGCTTGAGTCTCGGCGGTGAATACGGGACGAGCGCGACCTACCTGACGGAGGTCGCCGACGAGAAGCACCGCGGCTTCTATTCGAGCTTCCAGTACGTCACGCTCATCGGCGGCCAGTTGTGCGCCATCCTCGTGCTCCTGCTCCTCCAGCAGGTCTTTCTCACGCCCGAGCAGCTCAAAGCATGGGGCTGGCGCATTCCGTTCGTCGTCGGCGCGCTGCTGGCCGTGGTTGCGCTGGCGATGCGGAGAAACCTTCACGAGACCGACGATTTCCTGGCGGCGGGGCGGGAGGTGAAGCGCAAGGAGAGCTCGATCAGGGCGCTGCTCAACTACCCGCGCGAGGTCCTGATGGTGGTCGGGCTGACCATGGGGGGCACCACCGCGTTCTACACCTACACCACCTACATGCAGAAGTTCCTGAAGCTGTCGGTGGGCCTCAACGACAACCAGACGACGCTCGTCACGGCGGGTTCGCTCGTCTTCGCCCTCATCCTCCAGCCGCTGTACGGGGCGCTGTCGGACAAGATCGGCAGGAAGCCCCTGCTCATCTGGTTCGGGGTGACCGGGACGCTCGGTACCATTCCGCTGCTGTATTCCCTCCAGGCCACGCGCAGCGCGGTCGTCGCGTTCCTGCTGATTGCCACGGCCTGGCTGATCGTGGGGGCGTACACCTCGATCAGCGCGGTCGTGAAGGCAGAGCTCTTTCCGACCAAAGTGCGCGCGACGGGCGTCGGGGTGCCCTACGCCGTCACGGTGTCGATCTTCGGCGGCACGGCGGAGTCGCTGGCCCTCTGGTTCAAGTCCATTGGGCACGAGGCGTGGTTCTACTACTACCTCACCGGCGTGATCGCGGTATCGCTGGCCGTCTATGTGACGATGCGCGATACGCGCGACCACTCGGCGATGGGCCGGCACGAGTAGCCCGCGGCTAGTTCGCCGGCCGGATCCGCTCCTCGAGCTCCTTCATCGTGCCGGTGCGCGGGCCGTGCAGCGGCACGATCTCCACGACGTCCAGGCCGAGGCGCGTGATGTTGTCGTGGAGGTTCACCATGTAGGGGTTGACGTTCCTCGACCGCGGTGCCGTGACGGACTCAGTGTTCCACGCATCCACTTCCACTAGGATCTTCTCGGTGGGCAGATACACCATGACGATGCCGTCGTTGTGGTCGGTGCCCACCTGATGGTAGACCTCGATCTTCCGCGATCCGTCATCGAGGACCAGCTTGTCGTTGGCGATGGCCTCGATCCTGGGTGTCTTCTTCGAGGTCTCGAGGCGGTCTGGCGCCAGGGTGTGCGGCGTGCGC
>JBEQUD010000201.1:0-4446 GCA_040349235.1 Acidobacteriota bacterium | reverse complement strand
CCTCGAGTACGTGGACATGGGCGGCGGGCTCGGCATCTCGTACGACGGCCGCGACGTACCGACCGCCGCGGACTACGCCGGCGCCCTCCTGTCCGCGGTTCGGCCGACAGGCCTGCCGGTCGTCATCGAGCCGGGCCGCGCGATCGTGGGCCCGGCGGGCGCGCTCCTCGCGCGGGTCATCGACCTCAAGCCGCGCACCGCCGACAGCCAGTTCGCCGTGCTCGACGCGGGCATGACCGAACTGATGCGACCCGCCCTCTACGGCGCCTATCACCGGATCGATCCGGTCCGCGAGGGCGACGGTCCTCTTCGCGAGTACGAGTTCGTCGGCCCGGTGTGCGAGAGCAGCGACGTGGTCGGGCGCGATCGCGTGGTCCCCGATTTGCGGGTGGGCGACCTTGTTGCCATTGCCGACGCGGGGGCGTACGGGGCCGCCATGGCCAACAACTACAATCGCCGGCCGCTGCCGACGGAAGTGCTCGTGGAGGACGGCGCCTGGCACGTCATCCGGCGGCGCCAGACGCTCGACGACATGACAGCGCTCGAGGCGGAGCGATGACCGGCCACCTGATCGCGTTCGAAGGCCTCGACCAGAGCGGCAAGCAGACGCAGGTCGAGCGCCTGCGCGACAGCCTCAAGGCCGCGGGGCGCAAGGCGCGTCTGGTCTCGTTCCCCGACTACGCCACGTCCATCGGCGAGGAGATCGCCCGCGCGCTGCAAGGCGAACGGGACTATGCCCCCGACGTGATGCAGCTGCTGTACGTGGCGAACCGGTACGAGCGCAGGGGCGACCTGCAGCGGTGGCTCGATGGGGGGCTGATTCTGGTCTGCGACCGTTACGTGGCCTCGAGCATCGCCTACGGGGAGGCGTTCGGCCTCGATGCGGCGTGGCTGTCGGGCATGCAGCGGTTCTTGCCAGCCCCGTCGCTCACCATTCTGCTGGACATCGCGCCCGAGACGGCCGTCGCGCGCAAGGCCGTGGACCGCGACCGCTACGAGCGGGATCTTGCCCTGCAGGCGCGCGTGCGGCAGAGCTATCGGCAGCAGGCCGACGGGGACGCCTGGGTGCTCCTCGACGGCGAGCGTCCAAAGGACGCGGTGGCCGCCGACGTGCTCAGCGCCGTCCACTCACGACTCGCGCTGCTGTAAGCGCACGAACCTCCGCGGCCCCCGCCTCCTTGAGCACGTGCGCGCACGCCTGCAGCGTGGCGCCTGTCGTGCTGACATCGTCGATGAGGACGACGGTGCGGCCGGCCGCGTGCTGTCCACGGCCCGTGAGGGCAAACGCACGCCGAACATTGCGGTGCCGCTGCGCGGCTGGGAGGTCGAGCTGCGGTCGCGTGGCGCGCGTCCGGCGAAGGGCACCGAGCACGGGCAGGCCGATGTGCCGCGCGAGGTCCTCCGCCTGGTTGAACCCGCGCTGCCGCCGCCGCGATGGATGGAGAGGTACCGGCACCAGATAGTCGGCGCCGTCGAGGACGTCAGCGCCCCGTCGCCGCATCAGGCGTGCCAAGGGGCGTGCGAGTGAGCGCCGCCCCTCGTACTTCAGGGCATGCACCACGGCGCGGAGCGCCCCTTCGTAGGCGCCGATGGCCCTGGCGTGGGCGACTATAGCGCGCTGGCGGCGACAGCGGCGACAGTCCGCCTGCGCGTCCGAGTTACGCCAGGTGGGCAGCGGATCACCGCAGCGGTAGCACAGGGGGGCGGTGAGGGGCCGGATGGAACGCCAACAGGCGGGGCAGACGGGGCCGTGTGTCGGTCGGGCAAGTAGCGTCTCGCACACGGCGCAGGAGGGCGCCAGGACGACGCCAATGGTCGCGTCGCCCGCTGACCGGAGCGCGGTGCGCAGAAAGTGCCACGCGCGGTGGCATCGCACACGCCAGCAACTGCGCGGCGACGGCTCAGCCCGTGGCGACCTCGATCCGCTCGGCGTTGCCCCACAGTCGCTCGAGGTCGTAGAACGCACGCGTTTCGCCCGTGAAGATGTGCACGATGAAGTCGAAGTAGTCGAGCAGCACCCAGTCCGCACGGTCGTACCCTTCGATGTGCGCAGGCTTGGCGCCTTCGACGCGCAGCGCCTCCAGAATGGCGTCCGCGATGGCGCGAATCTGCCGCGGGTTGCCGCCCGAGCAGATCAGAAAGAAGTCCGTGAACCCCGAAGCCTTCTCGAGGTTCAGCAGCACGAGATCCGTCGCCTGCTTGTCTTCGGCCGCCCGCACGGCGAGCGCGACCTGCGGGGGAATCCGGCTGAACTTTCTGCGCTTGTCAGTCTTGGCCATGCAACCTGCCTGCCGTCGTGCGGGAAGAAACGTCGTCGGATGCGTCTGGCGAAGCCCGCTTCGACGAGGAATAGAGCGCGTGCTGGAGGATGTGCTGGCGGACGCCGGACGGCACGAGCCCGTCGATGGATTGTGCTGCCGCACACCGGCTGCGGATCGTCGTGGCCGACACGTCAGGGGTCGGTGCGTCGATCAGGAACACCGCGGGCGCCACTGGCGCGGGCGCGCCGGGCGCGATCATGCGCGCCGCCAGCCCGGGCAGTCGTGCCGGTAGTGTGCTGACGGGGAAGCCGGGTCGTGAGACTACGGCGAAATGCGTGCGCGTCAGAATCGCGGGGTAGTCCTTCCAGCTCTCAATCTCTGCGAAGGCGTCGGTGCCGATGATGAAGAACAAGTCCGTCGGGGCCCAGCCGCCCGTATGGAGACGCTGGAGCGTGTTCGAGGTGAAGGACGGCGTCACGACGGACAGTTCGATGTCCGAGGCACGCCAGCGGTCGCGCCCCGCCACCGCTATGGCGGCCATCGCGAAGCGGTGGTGGCTCGAGGCGAACGGCTGCGGCCGGTGCGGCGGAAGGTTCGACACGACAACGACGATGTCGGTCAGGCCGAGCGCGGCTTTCGCGGCCTGCCCAGCCTCGAGGTGCCCGTCGTGGATTGGATCGAAGGTGCCACCGAGAATGCCGAGGCGCCTCGTCTTCATGCGGCTGATTGGCGGCCCGCGGCGAGCCGCTGCCACATGGCTTCGAGCAGCTCCGGCACGCCGGCTCCCGTGACGGCGGAAATGCGGAGGAACGGCAGGCCGAGATGGGCGGCGTACGCGGCCAGCGCGGCGATTTTCGGCCCATCCTCCACCGGGTCGATGGCGTCAACCTTGTTGGCGACGACGATCTGCGGTTTGGCCGCGAGCGTGAGGTCGAACAGCTCCAACTCGCGGCGGACCGTTTCCAGATCCTCAACGGGGTTACGGCCGCTGTCGGTCGCCACGTCCACGAGGTGGACCAGGACCTTCGTCCGTTCGAGGTGGCGGAGGAACTGGTGTCCGAGGCCCAGCCCGCGATGGGCACCCTCGATGAGGCCGGGCACATCGGCGAGGACGAAGCTGCGATCGCCGCTCAGGCCGACGACGCCCAGATTGGGCGTCAGTGTCGTGAACGGGTAGTTGGCGATCTTGGGCCGCGCGGCGGACACGCGTGCGATGAGCGTGGACTTGCCGGCGTTGGGGAACCCGACGAGGCCGACGTCCGCGAGCAGCTTGAGCTCGAGCCGGAGATCCTTCTCCTCGCCTGGCTCTCCTGGCTGGACCTTGCGCGGCGCGCGGTTGGTGGCTGTGGCGAAACGGGCGTTGCCCATACCCCCGCGGCCGCCCTTGGCAACGAGGACCCGTTGGCCTTCGGTGGCGAGGTCCGCGACCAGGGCCCATGGGTTGGCCGGGTCGGCGGTCTTTTCGTAGATGAGCGTGCCGATCGGCACGGGGAGGTCGAGGTCGTCGCCGCTCTGGCCGGTGCGGTTGGAGCCCTGGCCGTGGTCGCCGCGCTGGGCGGTCAGCTCAGGGTGGAAGCGGTAGTGCACCAGCGTGCTGGTGTGCGGGCTGGCGACCACATAAACGGAGCCGCCGTGGCCTCCGTCCCCGCCGCTCGGCCCTCCGCGCGGCACGAACTTCTCGCGGCGGAACGCCAGGCACCCGCGTCCCCCGCTGCCCGCGGCGATGTGAATATCGACTTCGTCAACGAACATCAGGGCAGGGGGTCAATCGAGTAATCGGACACGTGTCCGATTCCTAGGATTGTGGTGTGTCGAGAGGCAGGATGCTGATGAGGCGCCCGCGTCCGCCATGATCTTCGAACCGCACGCGGCCGTCGATCTTCGCGAAAATCGTGTCGTCCTTGCCGCGGCCGGCGTTGAGCCCCGCGTCGAACCGGCGTCCGCGCTGGCGCACGATGATGGTGCCCCCCGTCACGAGGTTGCCGTCGTGTGCTTTGACCCCGAGGCGCTGCGAGTTGGAGTCGCGGCCGTTGCGGGAGCTTCCTTGTCCTTTTTTGTGAGCCATGGCTATACCAGAATGTCTGTGACCCGCACACGCGTGTAGAACGCGCGGTGGCCCTTGGTCCGTGGCATGCCCTTCCGGCGCTTCTTCTTGAAGACGCGTATTTTCGGCCCGCGCGTCTCG
>JBEQUD010000196.1:0-7803 GCA_040349235.1 Acidobacteriota bacterium | reverse complement strand
AGCGCGCCGCGTCGCGGGCCCGATCGACGCCGATCTGCTCGCCGGCTGGCACCACCACGTGCTTGTCGATGATGCAGTGCCTGAGTTCCGCGCCCTCGCCGACCGTGACGTCCTCGAAGAGGAGGGCATGCTCGACGACGGCGCCCTCTTCGACACGCACGTTCGGGAACAGGATGGCGTGTCGCACGGTGCCGCCGACGATGAGGCTGCCCGACGCGAGCATGCAGTTGACGATTTCGGCTTCGCGCCCGGACCGTCCGGGTACGCTGCGTGCCGGTGGATGCTGGCCTTCGTACGTCCGGATGGGCCAGTCCCCTTGGTACAGGTTCATCGCGGGCACGGGCCGCAGCAGGTCCATGTTGGCTTCGTAGAACGCATCGATCGTGCCCACGTCCCGCCAATAGCCGTCGGCGGTCACCCGCCCGCTCGTTCCCCCAAACCGGTAAGCGACCACCCGGTGCCGACCGACCGCGGAGGGGAGGATGTCCGCGCCGAAGTCGTGTGTGGAGTTGCCGCCGTGATCCTCGCGGAGGAGTTCGGCGAGGAGCCGCATCGAGAAGACGTAGACCCCCATCGACGCAAGGGCGTGCGAGGCGTCGCCTGGAATGCATCGGGGATGGTCGGGCTTCTCTGCGAAGGACACGATGCGGTCCTCGGCATCCACCGTCATCACGCCGAAGGATCGTGCCTGCTCGAGCGGGACGGTGAGGCACGCGACGGTCAGTTCGGCACCCGAACGGCGATGGTGCTGCAGCATCGCGGCATAGTCCATCCGATAGATGTGGTCACCGGAGAGAATCAGCACCTCGTCCGCACCGCTGCGCTCGAGCAGGTAGAGATTCTGGTAGATGGCGTCGGCCGTACCCCTGTACCATGAATCTCCCGTGCGCATCTGCGGCGGGACCGGCGTGATGTAGTCCCCCAACTCGCCGTTATAGATAGACCACGCGTCGCGCAGATGCTTCTGGAGCGATTGCGACTTGTACTGCGTGAGCACGAGCACCCGACGCAGCCCCGAATGCAGACAGTTACTGAGGGTGAAATCGATGATGCGGTACCGTCCCCCGAACGGCACGGCGGGCTTGGCTCTGTCGGCCGTCAGGGGATGTAGTCGCGAGCCGATTCCGCCCGCAAGGATGACGCTGATCGTGTTGTCCGGCATGCCAGGGGCCTCTACTCGTACCTCGACGATAAGTCGTTTGCTCGCGGAATTCAAACCGCGTCCCAAAGGCGCACCCGATGAAGGGTAAGCGCGCGGGCGCTGCTCAGTTGGTCGTCGCGTTGCTGCTGTGGGCAACGCCGGCCGCGACCAAGGCCGAGCCGCCGGCGGTTGCGAGGGTGGCGGGCACTGTCGCGGGCAACGTCGCGGGCGCTGTCACCGGCACCGTCGTCGACGACAGCGGCGCGGGCATCGCCGGGGCCACGGTCGTCCTGTTCCACGACAGCAGCTCCGCCCCGGTATCGGCGGTGTTTTCCCGCGCGGACGGCCAGTTCTCTGTCTCGAACGTACCGCCCGGTCCGTTCCGCCTGGCCGTCTCGGCGCCCGGGTTCGCGAGCGCGGCACTGTCCGGCGTCCTCGAGCCGGGCGGGGTGTCGAACCTTCCGACCATCCGACTGACGCTTGCCCTGGGTGGGGTGTCGGTCGACGTGATCCCGAGGGTCGAACTGGCGCAACGACAGATCCAGGAACAAGAGCAGCAGCGTCTCTTCGGGGTCGTGCCGAACTATTTTGTGTCGTACCTCCCTGACGCCGTGCCGCTGACGGCCAGGCAGAAATTCGAGCTCTCGTGGAAATCGCAGCTGGATCCGTTCCGGTTCGGCGTGGTGGGCATCATCGCCGGTGTCCAGCAGGTGCGAGGCGATTTCAGCGGGCTCGGCCAGGGGGCCGAGGGCTACGCCAAGCGGTACGCCGCCGCCTACGCAACCATCCTGACGGGAAGCGTCGTCCGGCAGGTGGTGCTGCCCTCGGTGTTCAAGCAGGATCCGAGATATTTCTACAAAGGCACCGGCAGCACGGGGTCCCGAGTGGGCTATGCGCTCTCGCGCGCGGTCGTCAAGAAAGGGGACAACGGACGCTGGCAGCCGAACTACTCCGGCGTGCTCGGCAGCCTCGCCGCCGGCGCGCTGTCGAACCTCTACTATCCGGCCGAGGACCGCAAAGGCATCCGGCTGACGATCGAGAACACGGCAGTCGGAATTGGCGGCTCCGCGGTGGGCTATCTCGCCCAGGAGTTCCTCTTCAAGCGGTTGACACCGCACGCGCGCCCTTGAGGGGCCATCAGCGGCCGCCCAGGCCCTGATCGGCCCGGTCGCGTCCGCCCTGCCCGCGCGACGGCTAGGGCAGCCGGGTCCGCCGGCTGGGTTGACCGGCCGTGTTCATTTCGCCGCGCCAGCCACCGGCGTCAAGGGGCCGATGCGCTTGTCGCTGATGGCGACGTCGTCGTAGTGGACGTCGATGTCGCTCGTCACCGCCGTCGCAGGCCCCCACGCGCGGAAGCCGATGTCGAATTCGGCGAACCCCTTCACGAGTTCGCTGTTGACGGTCTTGTAGGCGAACGATTGGTCCACCACCTGGACGCCGTCCACCCATTCGACAATCCGATCGGGCTTGTCGCTGAACTCCCATTCCAAACAAAACCAGCGGCCCATCGGGATGTCCCCCTGATGCGCCGTCGTTTCTCCACGATCCGGCCCGGGGCCGTTCAGTTGAAACGACGGCATGAACTGTCCGCGCGACTGGCCGATTTCGAGGAAGTTGGAGATGGGGAACCCGCGTGTGCCTGCGTTCAAGAAGACCGTGTGCCCGGGCGGTAGCGACTTGATGTACACGTAAGCGCGCCCATACAGATGGTCGCGCACCGCGGCGGGTAAACGCGCGGCGATGAACGCGTACGCGCCCCGCACGCCGGCCGGATAGTGCGCCAGCAGCGCATTCCTGCCGTGTGCGGCGTTATCGTGCGTCACGGCGATGGTTGCCCCGCCGTTCACCCGCAGGTCCCAGACCCTCGTGTTGATGGCGCCGGACTCGAAATCCTCCGTGAAGGGCAGCGTGACGATGGTGGTGTCGCCTGGCGGCGGACCGGGCAGCGTCGGCGCCCGGTTGGCACCTTCAGGGCCAGGCATTGCTGCTGGAGGCGCTGTTGCCGGCGGAACTGTTGCTGGCGGCACCGACGACGGCGGCGCCTGCGCGAGGGCGGCGCCTGCGAGGAGAAGCCCGAGGGACGCCGTGGAAATGAGCAGGCCATGCTTGTGGCTCATGCCGCCATTGGAATCTGGCCGGCCATCGAAAGCAAGAACATTTCGCGTCCAGAGTCGCGTGTCCACAACAGCACAGCGAGAGGGCGACCGCTGACCCCATGCTGGTGTCGTGGCAGGTAACAGCACGTTCACGGACGCCACGGATAAGGGAGCCCGCATGTTTCGTCAGAGTGTTCTATCCGCCGTTTCAGCCGCCATGTTCGTGGCGTGTGCCAGCGTCCATGCCCTCGCCGCCGAGCGCGCCACATTCATCCTGACGGACGGCGAACGCAAGAGCGGCCCGGTCGTCTATCACGGAGATCAGCACGAGAACCTGATCAACGGCTACCTCAACCTCGGCGTGGACAACGGGAAGGACATGACCTTTCCGCTCGATCAAGTCGCGGTGATCGACTTCGTCGGCGGGCAGCCGCCGACGACCGAGTTGGCGCAACTGGGAGCGGGACACATGCTGGTGAGGCGCGACGGCGCGACCGAGCAGGGGCGACTCGTCAACATAGTCGGTGGCGATACGCTGATCTGGGAGAGCGCTACCAGGCAGCGGGAGCAGTATGCCATCCGCGACGTCAGCCGAATCTACTTGAACCCTCCGAGCGCGCGTACCGCGTTTGGGTACATCGCACCGGTCACGTCAGCGGCGACTGCCCCGGTCGCCACGCCCACCGCCCGCAGCCCGGTGAGTCCGGTCACGCAAGGCAACCAGGGCGATGGGCGGAACCAGGGGAACCGGGCGGCCCAGGGGAATCAGCGCGGGCAGGGAAACCAAGGGAGCCAAGGGAGCCAGGGGAGTCAAGGGAGTCAGGACAGCGAGGGAGGCCGGCGCGGCAGGAATGACGGCAACGCGAGCACGCGCGGCGCAACAGTTCGCATGGATCCACGACAGGGATGGACGGACAGCGGGCTGACGGTCAACCGCGGCGATCGTCTGGTCTTCGAGACCAGCATGCCGACCCGGGGGCTGGTTGGGCGGATCGGCGACGGTGCGCCGTTCAGTATCGGCCCCGGACAGGATCCGATCGTGATGCGGAGCGCTGGCGCGCTGATGCTCGGCGTCAGCGACGAGGAACGTCGCGGCAGCCACGCCGGGTTCTCCGTCACCGTGTCGAGGCAGTAGGGGGTGGGATCGCGTGCTTGACACGACGTGACTGCGGGGCTACTGTCGCGCGCAGTTATCAGCGTGCGTCACCGCGCGCGACGGTTCCTTATGGCCACTATGACAAGCTTACGTCCGCGATCCGCCACGCGTGCCGGCACGTCCGTTGTCGCCTCTGCGCTTGTTCTCGCCGCGGTGATCTGGACAGAAGCGGTGCCGCGGGTGCGGGCGGCGGCGCAGGCGCCCGGCGCGGACGTCGCGGTCGGGCCCGACAACATCGGCGGCGTGGTCACCAGCACGAAGGGCCCCGAGGCCGGGGTCTGGGTCATTGCCGAGACCAAGGACCTTGGCACCCAGTTCCGTAAGATTGTGGTCACCGACGACCGCGGGCGCTACCTGCTGCCCGAGCTGCCCAAAGCCACATACCAGGTCTGGGTCAGAGGCTACGGCCTCGTGGATTCGCCGCACGTGAAGGCCGTGCCGGGCGCGTCGCTGGCGCTCACCGCCGTCGTCGCGCCAGACGCCCGCGCGGCGGCGCAGTACTACCCCGGCAATTACTGGTACTCGCTGCTGCAGGTGCCGCCCAAGAGCGCGTTTCCCATGAAGCTGCCGCCGGTGCGCGCCGAGGACCGCCCCGAACGCTTTCTCGATTGCCGCGGGGGCGGTGCCACCGGCTGCGCGGAGCGCGGGGGTGGGATGGCCCTGGCGGGCTTCAGCCCGGACGATCTGAAGAATGGCTTCGTCGCGTCCAACCAGGCCGAGTACATCTACACCATCAAGCGCACGTGCCTGGATTGCCATCAGATGGGCAACAAGGTGACGCGCGAGGTCAACCCGGCGCTCGGTCACTTTGCGTCGAGTACCGACGCGTGGGAACGGATGCTGAAGTCCGGTCAGACCGGGGGGCTGATGATGGCCGCCGTCGATATCCGGTTCGGGCACGAGCGCGGCCTGTCGATGTTCGCGGACTGGACCGACCGGATCGCGGCGGGCGAAGTGCCGGCCGCGCCGCCCCGGCCGCAGGGCGTCGAACGCAACGTCGTGCTCACGATCTGGGACTTTGCGACGGACCGGTCTTTCGTCCACGACGTCGCCGCGTCCAACGGGATCGTGCCCACGGCGAACGCCTACGGCAAGATCTACGGAACCGACAACTCGTCGAGCACGGTGGAGTGGGTCGATCCGGTCGCGCATACCAAGGGGCGCTTCGCGCCGCCGCCCACGCCGAACAACCCCAACACGGCGCTCCCCTCGTCGCTGCAGTACAACGAAGCGCCGTCGCCGTTCTGGGGCGACGAGATCGTCTGGGGACGCGAGGGCGGCGGAGGAGGCGGGCCGCAAATCGATCCGCTCGGGCGCCTGTGGTATTCGGCGCGGCCGCCCGCCCCAGCGGCCTTCTGCGGAGGCAACGGCGACAATCCGTTTGCAAAGAACTTTCCGCTCGCAGCGGGCGGAGGCCTGGCCGTCTACGATCCCAAGACCGGCCAGCAGACGTCGTTCCCCGTGTGCGGCGTGGCGGGCAGCCACCGCGCGTGGGATAACGACGCGGACCGGACGCTCTACGCGACGACCAGCCTGCAAACCGGGGGCTTTGCCTGGTTCAAGACGCGGGTCTGGGACGAAACGCACGACCCGGAGAAGGCCAATGGCTGGTGCCCCGGCATTCTCGATTACAACGGCGACGGCAAGGTCGGCGCCTACACGCGATTGGGCGAGCCAGCCGATCCGACCCTGGACCGCCTGGTGAGTGGCGCGCTTCCGTACGGGGCCGGTTCGAATCCGGTCGATCACAGCTTCTGGGTCGTGGGGGGCGTCCTCGGCGGGCCCAAGACGGCCATCCCCGGGCGCGTCCTGCGATACGCGCGAGGGTCGAACCCCCCGGCCACGTGCACCACCGAGGTGTACGAGCCGCCGTTCAACAACCCCAAGGCGCCGGGCGTGGAGGGCTACGTCACGCAGGGCGTCGAAATCGACAGCAAGGGCATCGCGTGGGTCACGCTCGGCGGGAGCGCGCACATTGCCAGCTTCGACCGCAGCAAATGCAAAGTCCTGCGCGGACCGACGGCAACCGGCCAGCACTGCCCGGAAGGGTGGACGCTCTATCCCGTGCCCGGGCCGACCTTCAAAGGCACGGACGTGCGGTCGGACTACTTCTACCTCGGCTGGGTCGATCGTGAGAACACCCTGGGCCTTGGCAAAGACGTCCCAATTGCGAATGGTACCGGTTCGGACTCGTTGATTGCATTCCTCCCTGACCAGAAGAAATTCGTCACGCTGCGGGTGCCATATCCGATGGATTTCTACACCCGGTCGATGACCGGACGCATCGACGACCCCAAGGCCGGTTGGAAAGGGCGCGGGATCTGGGCCGGCAACAACGAGCGCGTCGTGTGGCACGTCGAAGGCGGGAAGGGCACGACGAGCGAGATCGTGCATTTCCAGATCCGTCCAGACCCGCTCGCGAAGTAGGCGCGTTCCGTTTGCAGGGTGGCCTTATGAAAACACTGTTGATGTGCCTGCTCCTCGCGGCCCCGGCGGCTGGCGCGGACAAGCTGACAGCGCCGCAGTTGATCGATCTCGCACGGCATCACCCGGCTCGGCTCCGAGAGGCGCTGGTGGCCACGCTCACGGCCGATGCCCTTGCGAAGGGCACCGCGGTCCTCGGGCGTGGCGAACACTTCATCTGGGCGGTTGATGCGACCAGCCGGCCGACGCTCCTCCTCGACGAAGCACCAGGGCCGCCCATGCGCAGGATTGCCGGGTCGGATACGTGGTACGCCACTGGGACGTACGCCGTCCGCACGTCGCATGCCTTTGCGTACACGATCGCGGGCAAGACCTTCGGCGGCAGCAAGGACGTCGCGGCCTTCGGCCCCGACTCGTATCTGAAGGCAGGTGTGCCGCAAGGCACGCTGTCCGACAAGCTCGTGCACACCAGCAAGGCCATCTATGAGGGGCTCCGGAGCAACTACTGGACCTACGTGCCCGCACAGTACACCCCATCGACGCCTGCTGCGCTGATGGTGTTCCAGGACGGCCAGGGTTACGTCCGGCCTGAAAGCGAGCACGATCGCGGCCGCATCATCGACGCGCTGGACAACCTGATTTACGAGCACAAGATCCCGGTGATGATCGCGGTGTTCGTGCAGCCGGGAGATATCACGCAGAGTCCCGACAGCGCGTTCGCCAAGGAAATGGTCGAGAAGTTCAAGGCGTCGCCGGCGCCCCCGCCGGGCGCGCGCCCTCGGGGCCCGCAGAACATGGTCCGCGGCACCCAGTACGACACGGTGACCGACCGCTACGCGCGGTTCCTGCGTGACGAACTCCTCGCCGAGGTGCAGTCGAGGTACAACATCCGCAAGGACAGCTACAGCCGCGGCATCACCGGGCAATCCTCGGGCGGCATCGCGGCGTTCAACGTCGCCTGGCAGCAGCCGGAGCAGTTCAGCCGC
>JBEQUD010000195.1:0-6474 GCA_040349235.1 Acidobacteriota bacterium | reverse complement strand
GTACCAGTGGCCCAGAATCATCGCGGTACATGCGCCGCCGAGGAACGCGGCGGAACTGAGGAAGCTGGCGATGGTCAGCATCTGCGCCGGCAGCGCGCGGTCGGCGGTCAGTGCCAGTGCCTGGGCGACGAGGGTCACGGCGCCACCTGCGAGGCCCACCGTGACGATGGCAGGCCGGATGGACGCCAGGGCCCGGCCCACCGTGGCCCAGTAGAGCACGATCGCCGCTTCGGCGACGACGAGGGCCCCCATGGCAATCCGCGCGGCCGCACTGTCGAAGCCGGGCGGGCGGAACGCGAACGCCACCACGATGAGGATGGCGGCCATGCCCGAGTTGAAGCGGAAGAACTTCACGCCCGCCTCGCGCGACACGAGGACAAGCGTGAAGACGATGCCGATAGCGAGGTGCGTCAGGAACAGAAATAAGACCATGCCCGCCGTTCCTGCCGTTCCTGCCCAGTTCTCAACGCAGGCGCTTGTTGATCTCGGCCCAGTTGATGACGTGCCACCAGGCGTCGATGTAGTCGGGGCGACGGTTCTGGTACTTCAAGTAGTAGGCGTGCTCCCACACGTCGATGCCGAAGACCACCTTCTTGCCGTCCATGATCGGGGAATCCTGGTTGGCGCTGCTCTCGACCGTCAGTGTCGAGCCCGTGCTGACGACCCAGGCCCAGCCGCTGCCGAAGCGCCCGATGGCGGCCTTCTTCACTTCCTCTTTCAGTTTGTCGAGGCTGCCGAAGGATGAGGTGATCGCATCCGCGATGGCCCCGGTCGGTGCCCCGCCCGCATTCGGCCCCATGATCTGCCAGAAGAGAGAGTGGTTCCAGTGGCCGCCGCCGTTGTTGCGCACCGCGGTGCGGATGTCCTCGGGGACGCTGGCGAGGCCGTGCAGCAGGTCTTCGAGCGATTTCGACTGGAGTTCGGGATGCTTGTCGAGCGCGGCGTTGAGATTGGTCACGTACGCGGCGTGGTGCTTGCCGTGGTGGATCTCCATCGTCTGCTTGTCGATGTGGGGTTCGAGCGCATCGGTGGGGTACGGAAGCGGTGGAAGCGTGTGGGCCATCGGCGATTCTCCTTGTCGAGGCGAGCGGGTTGCTAGAACCTGGGGATCGTACTTCGGGCGGGACGCTCGCGCAACCAAATGCGCGCAAACACATGCGGCGGGGTCGGCGAACGGACGGGCTACTCGATGGACAGCATGCGGTCGAGCGCGACCTTCGTCCAATGCTTCTGGTCGTCGGGCACGACGATGCGGTTGTGGACCTCGCCGGCGACCAGCCCTTCGAGCGTCCACAGGAGATGGTTGGGCGACACGCGGAACATTGTCGAGCAGAGGCAGCCGAACTGATCGAGGGACAGCACGGTCCGGTCGGGCTGAACCTGCTGCGCAAGCCGGTTGACGAGGTGCACTTCGGTGCCGACGGCCCACGTCGAACCGACCGGGCTCTCGACGACGCGGCGGATGATGTGCTCGGTCGAGCCGGATTCGTCCGCGGCCTGCACCACATCCCACGGCACCTCGGGGTGGACGATGACACGGATACCCGGGTGCTGCGCCCGCACCGTTTCGATCTGGCGCGCGGTGAACCGGGTGTGCACCGAGCAGTGGCCTTTCCAGAGGATGATGCGCGCCCGCTCGACGTCCGCCGGATCGAGGCCCCCCCAGATTTCGTTCGGATCCCAGACGACCATCTGGTCGAGCGGCACGCCCTGCGCGTAGGCCGTGTTGCGCCCCAAGTGCTGATCGGGCAGGAACAGAATGCGTTCGCCCCGCTCCCAGGCCCAGCGCAGCGTCGCCGCGGCGTTCGAGGACGTGCAGACGACGCCACCATGCTCGCCGCAGAACGCTTTGATGGACGCCGCTGAATTGATGTAGGTCACGGGGACCAGGGGCTGGCGCTTCCCGGCCGTTTCAACCGCGACGGCCGCGCCGGCCATCCCCATCTGCGCCAGATCGGACCAGCACATCTCGAGCTGGTCGGGCGCGGCCATGTCGGCCATCGAGCACCCGGCCGCGAGATCCGGCAGGATGACCTGCTGGTGTCCGGCGCTCAGCACATCCGCGCTCTCGGCCATGAAGTGCACGCCGCAGAACACGATGAAATCCGCGTCCGGATGCTGGCTGACCTGGCGAGCAAGCTTGAAGGAGTCGCCGGTGTAATCGGCGAACTTGATCACTTCGTCCCGCTGGTAGTGGTGCCCGAGGATGACCACGCGGCGCCCCAGCGCGGCTTTCGCGACCGCAATCCGGCGGTCCATTTCCTCGTCCGGCAGCCCCAGGTACGCCTCGGGCAGGGCCTGGCGCTCGGCGATCTGCGTCTTCTCGTACGCCGTCAGAAGAGGAATCAGCATTTTCATTAACAAAACAGACCAGATTGTGAAACTTTTCTCAATCTGGGGAGCCCAAAAAGCCAAGCTCCACGCGGCACAGCAATGGAACTTGACTGCTAGCGAATTATAACACTGCGGCGTGACGCGGCGGCGACGACGCGCCCGACCGTGGGACGACGTTGTAGAGCGTGTCGCGCTCGACGGGTTCGCGCCCGGCGGCGATGATGAGCCGCTCGATCTCGCGCGGCGTCATCGCCTCCGGCGTCACCGCGCCGGCCATGTGATAGATCTTTTCTTCCTGGACGGTGCCATCGAGATCGTCCACCCCGAACCAGAGCGCGGTCTGCGCGACTTCGACACCCGTCGCGATCCAGAACGCCTTCACATGCGGGATGTTGTCCAGCATCAGGCGCGACACGGCATGCACGCGCAGGCTGTCGGCCGCGCTCGGCGCCGGCAGCTTGCGCATCTGGTTGTTGTCGGGGTGGAAGGCCAGCGGGATGAACGCCTGGAACCCGCCGGTCTCGTCCTGCAGCGCGCGCGCCCGCAGCATGTGGTCCACGCGCTCGGCGGCCGTTTCGATGTGCCCGTACAACATCGTGACGTTCGAGCGCATCCCCAGGCGATGCGCCGTGCGGTGGATGTCGAGGTAGCGCTCAGTCCCGCACTTGTCGGCCGCAATCTTTCGCCGGACGCGCTCCGCGAAAATCTCGGCGCCGCCGCCGGGCAGCGAATCGAGGCCCGCGGCCATCAACTCGCGGAGCACCTGTTCGTCGGTCCGGCCGTACAAGTCCGCGAAGAACGCGATTTCAACCGCGGTGAAGCACTTCAGGTGGATGGACGGCCGAATCCGTTTGAAGCCGCGGAGCAGCTCCGTGTAGTACTCGAACGGCAGGTCGGGGTGCAGGCCGTTGACGACGTGCACTTCGGTAATCGGCTGGTGGGCGCGCTGACGGAGCTTGTCCCAGGCCTGCTCGGGCGACATGGTGTAGGCGCCAGGGTCGCCAGGCTTGAGCCGCGCGAACGAGCAGAAGAGGCAGCTGGCCACGCAGACGTTCGTGGCTTCGATCCGGATGTTGTAGTTGTAGAAGGTGCGGCCCGCGTGGCGCGTCTCGCGCACGGCGTTCGCGAGCCAGCCGACCGCCAGTAAATCCGGCGCCTCGAACAGCCGCTGGCCGTCCGCGGCATCCAGACGTTCGCCGGCGGCGACCTTGTCGGCGATTCCGGTAAGGCCCGCCGCAGCCAGCCGCGCCCCGATCAGCGAATCGGGCCGGCCGACTGCCGGGTAGTTGGGTTGGGGGATGGCCACGTTCAACAACCGGATTACCCGATTGCCCGATTACCAGTTGTATCCGTCGTGAGGGCGTTGGCCCTCAGGACACGCCGAAAATCTGGATGCGGAGCGACCGCGCACGGGGGCCATCGAGCTCGGCCATCAGGATGCGCTGCCACTGGCCCAGCACCACTTCGCCGCCGCTGACCTGCAACGTGAGGTTGTGGCCGAGCAGGAGCGCCCGCAGATGCGAGTCCGCGTTCATCCGATCGCAATCCGAGAAGTCGGGGTTGTTGTGCATCCATTCGGCATCGCGCGCGACCATCTGCTCGAGAAAGCGCTTGATGTCGGTCAGTAGCGCCGTCTGGAACTCGTTGATGAACAGCGCGCAGGTCGTGTGCATGGACCAGAGGCTGACCAGCCCTTCGCGGATGTTGAACCGCCGCACGAGCTCCATGACGCGGTTGGTGAGATCGACGAGTTCGATACGCCCGTCCGTATCGATCACCAGCGTCTCCCCGTGAATGGTAAGGCCGCCTACCTTCGCAGATGCCACGTCTTCCACAGGCCGCTCGCGAACGGTGACGGTCGAACTCTTGCTCATGCGCTCCCCTTTAGTGAGTCCTTCGGTGAAGATGAATCGGGTAATGTTACGTAAAAAATGCACTTCGAGGCAACCCGACACCTGGGTGCTATACTCCCTCCGGTCCGGCCTCGGCGCCGGTGTGTTACCTATTCGACGCTCACCCCGGCGGCTATGCGAAGTGGGTGCGAAGCCCACACGGTCCCGCCACTGTAAGCGGGGAGCGCACGCGACTTCAGGTATCTGGGCCGGTTCCCCGCTCCAGACGCCGTCACTGGGCCCTAAACGGCCTGGGAAGACTGTTGCGTGCCGCGCTGATCCGCGAGTCAGGAGACTTGGCCATCGGGGTTTGATTTTTTCGGCGCGAGCGAGACGCCGAAAGGAGCCCCATGTCTGTCTCCCGACCCGGGTGGACGGCTGAAACCTGCCGTTCGCCTTTCTCTGTCCGTCCACGCTCCGTCCGTCAACCGGGCGGCCGCCGGTGGTGAACAGCCCCAGCGCGTTCACGGTCCGCGGGGTGTCGTTTGCCTACCCTGGCGGCCCGTTGGTGCTCGACGGCGTGTCGCTCGCCGTCCCCCGCGGGTCGGTCCTCGGCGTTCTCGGCCCGAACGGCTCTGGCAAGAGCACGCTGCTGAAGCTGCTGGCCGGCACGCTCTCGCCCGCCATAGGATCCGTCGAGATGGACGGGCATCCGCTCGGGGCGTTCACGCGCCGGGATATCGCCCGCCGTGTGGCCGTCGTGCCCCAGGAGACGCACTCCACCTTCGACTTCTCGGTCCTGGACATCGTGATGATGGGCCGCTATCCGCACCTGGGCCCCTTCACGCTCGAGGGGCCGGACGACGTGGCCGTGGCCCGGGCAGCCCTCGCGGCGACGGGGACTAGCGGGCTCGAGACGCGCCCGTTCGCGACGCTGAGCGGCGGCGAGCGTCAACGGGTGGTCATCGCCAGCGCGCTCGCCCAGACGTCCGACACGCTGCTGCTCGACGAGCCCACCGCGGCGCTCGACCCGGGCTTCCAGTTCGACATCAGCCTGGTGCTCGCGCGGCTCAACAAGGACCGCGGCACGACGCTCGTCATCTCGACCCACGACCTGAACCTTGCCGCGACGCTCTGCACGGACCTCCTGCTGCTCAAGGCCGGGCGTGCGATCGCGCACGGCCCGACGGACGACGTGCTGACGCGGCCGCACGTGCGGGCACTCTACGGGATGGACGCGGAGATCGCGCGCCATCCCTCGAACGGCCGTCTCATGGTGGTGCCGCTTGCGCGCATCGACTGACGTCCGGCGACGCCTCGGTGCGACGCTCGCCGCCTTCGGCGCCCTCACGCTCGCCGTGTGCCTCGTGGCGCCGCTCGTCGGCAGCACGCCGATCCACGTGTCGCGCATCTTCAGCCGCGCCGTCCCGTTCGCCGACAACCTCGACGCGCAGGTCTTCTTCGTCGCGCGCCTGCCGCGCGTGCTCGCCGCGGCCATCGTCGGGAGCGGCCTGGCGCTCGCGGGCGTGGTGTTCCAGGCCCTCCTCCGGAATCCGCTCGCCTCGCCCGACACGCTGGGCGTCGCTGCCGGAGCGACGCTCGGGGCCATCCTCGCCATCACCTTCCATCTGGATATCACGCTCCTCGGCGTGTCCGTGCTGCCGCTGGCCAGCTTCGCCGGCTCGCTCGGCGCCATCGGCATCGTGTACGTGCTGTCGGTGGCGCGGCGGCGAGGGACATCCAGCACGGTGTTGCTACTGGCCGGCGTCGCCCTCGCCGCGCTGCTCTCGGCCATCGGCCGCTTCGTGCAGTATCTGGCGGATTTCACCGACACGTTCCGGACAGTGCAGTGGCTGATGGGCTCGCTCGACGTCGGCAGCTACGCGCCCATCCTCGCCTCGCTCGTTCCCTTCGCCGTGGCCATGGTGGGATTCGCCACGCTGCCGCGTGTCCTGGATCTTCTGAGCATGGGGACCGACGCCGCCGCGTCACGCGGCGTCGATGTCGATCGGGCCGAGCGCATCGCGCTCGTCAGCGCGTCGCTCTCGACAGGCGCCGCCGTGTCGCTCGGGGGCCCCGTGCTCTTTGTCGGCATCATCGTTCCCCATCTCGTTCGACTGATCGTTGGCGCGGATCATCGGCTGGTGCTCCCAGCGTCCGCGTTGTTCGGTGCGGCGTTCCTCGTCGTCTGCGACCTCATCGCCCGCACGATCCTCGCGCCGGTGGAACTGCCCGTCGGCATCATCACCGCCATCCTCGGAGGCCCGTTCTTCCTATGGCTCCTGTTCCGACGCGCCATTTAGGTCCG
>JBEQUD010000058.1:0-8233 GCA_040349235.1 Acidobacteriota bacterium | reverse complement strand
ACGAACAAGGCCGCACGCGGCGCTGCTCGTGGTGGCAGCCACCCCATTGGCCTACGTGGCTGTGAAGGCCCGCCGGGACGTGTTCGCGGTGCGCTTCATGTTGCTCGCCCTGCCGTTCGTGGCCGCGTTCGCCGGGGTGGGAACGAGCGATGTCCTGACCCGTCTGCGCGCACGGCGATTCGTGTGGCGCGGTGCGACCGAGGCGCTCGTCGTCGCGGCCCTGCTGGCCGATCCGCTGGCGCGGTCGCTCTACCTGGATCTGCTCTTCACGAGGGTGGACAATCGGCGGGATGTCGAGCGCTGGCTACGTGCGCGACCCGGCGCGCTCGAGACCGCCGTCTTCGACGGCCCCGCAGTGGGCGCGTTCGCCGAGGCGCTTCCATCGGGCGCCCGCGTGCTCAGAAACCCGGAGATGACCACCGCCCATCCCGAAACGCTCCTCGGCGCTGACACCCGGTACGTCGTGCTGTCGAGCCAGGCCACGAGCCCGGAGTTCCAGCCGCTCTGGCAGCTGTGCACAACGCGCGGCACGATCGTCTTCGAGTCGTCGCCGCACCGCACGCCTGGACGGCTCCCCGAAGGCGACGACGTGCTCGCCCCGTTCCACGACATCTTCGACTGGCAGCGGCCCGGGATGTTCGTCCGTGTATTCGACCTGCATCCTTCCGCCGCGCGATCGGGGGACTAACCGGCGACGCCGCCACCGCGCGAGGCCCGGAGCCTGTCCACGCGTGCTTTCAGCCGCCAGATCCAATCCGGATACCACCGCCAGCCCGCGACCGCCGGCCTCGGTAGATGCTCCGGCCACCGCGCCCTGATGTAGTCGCGGTCGTGCACGAAGAAACGCCGATTGCGGGCCCAGTACGCGTCCTCGGTCTGCTGCACCAGGCCCTGCCAGAGCGAGCGCTCGATTTCGTCCCAGCTCCGATCGGGCCAGTGCCGGGCATGGTTCGCGTGGACCCAGTCGTAGCGCTCTTCGAAGTAGCGGTTGGACGCGTCGGTCACCTGGTTATCGCGGGAGATCTGCGCGGCGTGCATGCGGTAGCCGTACAGCACATCGGGGATGCCGATGAGCGCACCGCGGGTCGCAAGCAGCGCGCTGAAGATCAAGTCCTCGCCCGCACGAATCCCGACCGGAAACCGCACGTCAGCCGCGCGCGTCCGGTCGTAGACCGCCGTTGGGTAGTGAAACCGCACGTTGCTCAGGTAGTCGAGCGAGTCGCGGCGGCCGGAACCCGGCGATGCCGGACGGTCTTCGACCCAGCCCTGCTCGTTGAACAGCCAGTAGCCGGAGAAACAGGCCACCGCGTCGGGGTTCGCGGCGAGCGCCGCGAGCTGCCGCTCGAGACGCTCGGGCTTGCAGAGGTCGTCGGCATCCACGAGCGCAACGAATCGGCCGGTCGCCAGCGCCAAGCCGGTGTTCCTCGCCGCACTCGGCCCCTGGTTCGGCTGGGTGACTGCCACGACAGCCGACCCGTAGGACGCCAGGATATCTGCCGTCTCGTCGGTGCTGCCGTCGTTGACGACGATGATCTGCGCCGGCGCAACCGTCTGCGCGCGGACGGCATCGATCGCCTCCCGCAGGTAGCGCGCGCTGTTGTAGGCCGCCATCACCACGCTGACGGACGGATCGCTCATCGGGGCCCTCGGGTTGGTGACGCCTGGACGACCGGCCGCAAGGGACAGACGCCTGTGCCCTTGAAATATACATGACGCCCGCCCAGCCACCGGGCGTGGCGGTGATAAACGCTATAATCCGCCATTCGTGACGGTTCTCCTCCTGACCGAAGTTTTTCCGCCGGGCAAAGGCGGAAGCGGCCGATGGCTCTGGGAACTGTACCGGCGGCTTCCCGAATTCGGCGTCCACGTGCTGGCCGGCGAAGCACCTGGCGCGGACGCGTTCGACGCGGCCTCGGGCCTGCCGACCACGCGCATTCCGCTCACCTTTTCCAGTTGGGGCGTGTGGGATGTCCGCAGCGCGCCGCAGTATCTGCGGGCGCTCTTCGACCTGCGGACGCAGGTGTCCCGCCGCCGCCCGGACGCCATCCACTGCGGCAAATGCCTGCCAGAGGGGCTCCTTGCTACCGCGATGAAACGTTGGACGGGCATCCCGTTCACCTGTTTCGTGCACGGCGAAGAATTGACGCTGGCCGGCACGAGCCGCGAACTCACCCGCCTCTCGCGCAAAGTCCTGCACGAGGCCGCGCGCGTCGTGGCCAACAGCCAGCACACGAAGCAGATCCTCCTCGACAAGTGGGGCGTGGAGGCCGGTCGCATCGTCGTCATGCATCCGGGCGTGGACACGACGAAGTTCGTGCCGGCGCCGCCAGACGCCGCGGTTCGCGCGCGCCTCGGCTGGACCAACCGGCGTGTGGTCCTGACTGTCGGCGCCCTGCAGAAGCGGAAGGGCCAGGACATGATGGTTCGCGCGCTGCCCGCCATCCGCGCGGCGTGCCCGGACGTGCTCTATTCGATCGTCGGTGAGGGTTGGGAGCGCCCGTATCTGGACAGCGTCGTGGCCGAGTGCGGCGTCGCGGATCTCGTGCAATTCCGCGGCATCCCTCAGGACGACGAGCTCGTCGCGTGCTACCAGCAGTGCGACCTCTTCGCGTTGCCGAACCGGCAGGTCGGCTGGGATTTCGAGGGCTTCGGCATCGTGCTGCTCGAAGCGCAGGCGTCGGGACGGCCGGTCATCGCAGGCCGCTCGGGCGGCACGTCCGAGGCAATCAGCCCGTCGCACACGGGCGAGCTCGTGCCCTGCGACACCCCGGAGCCGCTCGCGCAAGCAGTGTCCGCGCTTCTTCAGGACGACACGCGCCGCGCCGCGCTCGGCGCACGCGGCCGCGACTGGGTCGTCGAGCGGTTCGACTGGGCAGCCCTCAGCCGTCAGGCCCGGCAGATCCTGTCGCCGTGAAGAACGCACGCTTCTCGGTCCATCTCGATGCCCTGCGCGGCGGCGCCGCGCTCGCGGTGGTGCTCTACCACATCCGCTTCCGGTTCTTCCTCGACTACGGCGATGTGACCGCGCCGTCCTGGTTCGCGCGCGTGTTCTACGCGGCGACCGCGTTCGGGCACGACGCCGTGATGGTGTTCTTCGTGCTGAGCGGATATCTCATCGCGGGCTCGGTGTTCAAGGATCTCACCCAGAAGCGATGGTCCTGGGGCCGGTATCTGCTGCACCGCTGCGCACGGCTCTACGTCGTGCTCCTTCCCGGACTTGTGCTGACGCTCGCCTGGGACCTCGCGGGGTTGCACTGGTTCGGCCAGAGCTCGTCGTACACAGGCGCCAGGCTGCCGTGGTTCACCGATTACTTCGCGGTGCGCACGCACCTGACGACGGCCGCGTTCTGGGGCAATCTCGTGTTCCTCCAGCGCGTGCTCGTCCCGACCTTCGGGTCGAACGTGCCGCTCTGGAGCCTGGCGTTCGAGGTCGCGTACTACATCCTGTTTCCGCTCGTGCTGCTCGCGGTGTGGCCATCGACACCGCTCTGGCAGCGCGTCGTCTGCGCGGCCCTCGTCCTCGCCTTCGGGGCGCTGTACTGGGGCGAGATCCTGATCTATGCGCCGATCTGGCTGCTCGGGTTCCTGGTCTTCCTGCTGCCCGACGTCAGGCTACCCGCGGTGCGACCGGCCTGGGGATGGTCGGTGTTCTTGCCCGTCGCGCTGGTGCTATCCGTGGCCATCAGCCATTCGGGCACCGTGCAGGGCCTGCTCGGCCGTTCGCTGGTCGCGACCGACTACATCACGGGCGTGACGACCACCCTCGTGCTGTGGCTCCTGCGCGGGGACCCGGCTGGCCCGCCATCGACACGCTGGCGAACGTATGCGGGTGCCGTGGCCGGCTTCTCGTACACGCTTTACATCGTGCACTTTCCGGTGCTCGTGTTCCTGCGCGCGGCATTCGACACGGGGCGCCCGTGGGACGTGACGCCGTCCACCGTGCTCGCGACGCTCGCCCTCGCCGGCGTGTCGGTGGGATACGCGGCGCTCGTGTGGCGGCTCTCCGAAGCGCACACGACCGCGTTCCGCGAATACGTACGGGCGTCGCTGGCGGGCGTCGGCCTTCGAATCGCCTGACGAACCGCAACGCCGCGTCCGGCGCGCCACGGGTGCTGCGCGAGACCGGCGACGACGAAGAGGCGCAGCGCTGGTACGTGCCGCGGCGCGGGCCCTGCTGCCGGATGCGACGCTATCGGCCGGCGAGCACGTCCTCGTACTCGCGCCACAGCTGCGATGAGAGGGCGCGGATGTCGAAGTGATCCTCTGCCATCTTCCTGGCGCCGACGCGACGCGCTGTCAGCCGCTCCGGCGAGCCGAGCCAGTGCCCCAGCGCGACCGCGAGGGCGTCGATGTTGTCCTGCTCCACAATCTCGCCGCCGTCGGGCAGGATTTGTCCGTCAACGGACTTGCTGGCGTAGCCGAGGACCGGACAGCCGCAAGCGAGGGACTCGAGGACGCTGATGCTGCAGGCTTCTTCCTGGCTGGTGTTCACGAAGATGTCCATCGCGTTGTAGAACCCGCGCAGCTCGTCGAGGTGCCCGAGGACGACGAGTCGGTCGCCGAGCTGGGCGCGCGCATTTGCCAGGAGCTGTGCGGAGTACGCCTCGTCCCCCGCCACAGGGCCGCCGGCCACGACGATCCGCAAGTTGGGCACGTCCACGCGGGACGCGGCATCGAACAAGTGCTCGAGCTGCTTGCGCGGCCGCAACGCGCACGCGACGCCAATGGCGGGGCCAGCGGCAAGCCCGTGCGCCTGTCGAAACCGATCGCGGCGGGGCTGGTCCGGCACGAAGTGCTCGAGGTCGAGCCCGTTCGGGAGCACGCGCCACTTCGACTCGGGGATCACCCCTCCGACGCCAGGCCGGCACGCATCGCGGCTGCCCGGGCTGACGAAGAAGATCCGCGCAGGATTGCGCGAGCCCGCAAAGGCCCATTCCGAGAACCCGCGGTCCATGGTGAAGTGCACGCTCACGACCACCGGCAGCCGACAGACTTTGCCGAGATACTGCGCCACGGCGTAAAGGTCCTGCTCGTTGGAGTGGATAAGCTGGATGCGATACCGCTTGACCAGCTTGCGGAGCTGCCAGAGCGCCGGCACGAGAGTGCGCACGGAAAACACGGCCGGCACCGGCATCGCAACCTGGAAGGCAGGGATGCCCTGGGCGACCGTCCACGCGTGGAACGCGCCGAGTTCGGTCGATGCGAGCACGGGTTCGAGCCCTCGCGCCGGCAGAAGGCGAAACCAGCCCTCGGTCGGGACGGTGGTGCTCGCCCGGTTGGGATTCATCGTCAGGTAGAGGACGCGCATGCGGGCCCTGTGATTGGACCACTATAATGCCGAGAACTACAACAGCATGAACGTCGCGACACCCGAGACCGGCCTCGTGACGGTCATCCTGCCGACATACAACCGGGCGGGATTTCTCTCGGGCGCCCTCGACTCCATCGCGCGGCAGACGTTCACCAACTGGCATCTCGTCGTCATCGACGACGGCAGCACCGACAACACGCGCGAGGTGCTCGAGGCGCTCGCGGGCACGCTCGGTGGGCGCCTGCGCTACGTCTACCAGGAGAACGGCGGTGCGTATGCGGCGCGCAACCGCGGCCTGGACGAAGCGACGGGCCGCTACGTGGCGTTCTTCGACAGCGACGACCTGTGGCTACCCCACCACCTTGCGCGCTGCGTCGGCGCGCTCGAACAACATGCCGACATCGACTGGGCCTTCGGCGCGTGCCGCCTCGTGGACCGCGCCAGCGGGCGCACCCTCGAGGAGAGCACCTTCTATCCCGGCGGGACGCCCAGGCCGTTCCTGAGCCTCGCGGCGACATCGGTGGATGGCCTGCGCATCATCACGGACGCGAACGTCACGGAGTGCCAGATCCTGCACGGCTTGTACTGCGGGCTGCAGAACTCCGTCATGAAGCGCAGCCTCTTCGACGGACGGCGGTTCGACGCGCGCTCGCGCGTCGTCGATGACGAGATGTTCGTCATCCGGGTGCTCTCCGCCGGCGCGCGCTTCGCGTATTTTCTCGAACCCCACGTGCTGTATCAGGTGCACGACGACAACTCGTCGGGCTCCGCCACCGGCCTGTCGGCCGATCGCCACGTGGCAATCTTCACCGAGATGACGATCGGCCTCGAACAGCTCCTGGCGGACCTGACGCTCACGCGGCGCGAACGGCGTGCGCTCCGCCAGCGCCTGGGCCGCGAATACTTCTGGCACCTCGGGTACGGTGCGTATTGGCAGGCCGGGCGACGGGCCGACGCCTTCCAGGCGTTCAGGAAGGGCCTGTCCGCGTGGCCGTGGCAGGCCGCGGCGTGGAAGACCTACGTGGTTTGTCATCTGAAGGCCGCATGGCCTGAAGTACTATCGTCCCCGCCGCCCAAGGACCGATGAGCGCCCTCCCCTTGACGATTTCCATCATCACGCCGTGCTACAACGGCGGCCGGTTCCTGCGCCGCACGCTCGAATCCGCGCTGGCGCAGACGCGCCCGGCGCTCGAAATCATCGTGATCGACGACGGCTCGACGGACGACTCCGCGAGCGTGGCCGAATCGCTCGGGGCCCCCGTGCGGGTCATTCGCCAGGCCAACCAGGGCGAATCCGTCGCCCGCAACCGCGGTATCGCCGAGGCGCGCGGCACCCACGTGTTGTTCCTCGACGCCGACGACCTGCTCGCCCCCGAGGCGCTGGCGCACCTGGCGGCGGCCCTCGAGGACAAGCCGGGCGCGGTCGCCCTCATGGGATGTTCGTGGTTCGAGGACGATCCATCCGTCCCCTACTCGACGCGCCGGGCAACCGAACGCGTCTTCTTCCCGGCGATCATCGAGTCCAACTTCGCACCACCCCACTGCTGGCTCTCGCCGCTCGATCTCGTCCGCCGCGTCGGCGGCTTCTACGAACCGCTGCGGTGGTTCGAGGACTGGGACATGTGGTGGCGCGTCGGCCTTCAGGATCCGCCGCTCGTGCCCATCGACTACATGGGCGCGCTCTATCGCCGGCATGCGGGGTCGCAGCTGGCCACCACGAAGATGGCCGACCGCACGCGCGGCCATGCGTGCCTGATGGAGCGTATGGCCACGGCGTTTCTCGCCCGGCCGGATCTCCTGGAACGCTACGGAGACCAGCTGTTCTGGAGCTCGTGGACCGCGCTCACCCGCGCGCGCGCGCGCGGCGTCGCCTGGGACGAACTCACCGGCTTGGCCGCTGGCGTGCGCGACATCGTGCGCCGCGGGCCGCGCGGCATCCGGCAGACACGCGTCGGGCTGGCGATTTCGCTCGTCGGGCCCAAGCTCGCGGCCACGCTGCTGCAGCTGGTGTCGGCCCCACCCACGGACTGAATGGCGTCCTCCACGCCATCCTCGCGCGGGCGCAGTGCCGCAGGACGCGGCAGGGTCACCGCCATGATCGTCGCCGTGGGCATCCTCGCGCGCCTGTCGATCCTGGGCTGGAGCGCACCGTGGACCCCCCATCAGGCGGACGAACACATCCTGCCGCTCGATGCGCTCGCCCTCTGGGAAGGCATCACCCCGCGTGAAGTGGGCTGGCCTGCCTCCACCACGCGGCTGATCCTCAGCGGGGAGGCGGCCGCTCTGTGGTTTGCGGACGAGGGCCGCGAGGCCTGGGCGCATCGCCACGAGCCGGATCTGGCCCTGCAGTCGGTCACGACGTGGATCGGGCAGCGCTACGTGGACCCCGCGCCCTTGTACAAACTCGGCCGCTGGACGTCCATCGCCACCGGGGTGCTCTACGTCGTGGCCACGGCGTGGGCCCTCGGTCAGTGGGCCGGCCCGGTCGGCGCGGCGGTCGGCACGCTCGCCGCGGCCATCGGCCCGCTGCAGGTGGTGTACTCCCAGTTCTGCCTCGCGGATATCACGGGCCTGTTGTTTGCGACGTGGCTCGCCGGGCTCGCGGCCAACCCCACGCCACGGCGCGTGCTCGGCATGGCCGCGCTCGCCGGGCTCGCCGCCTCGAGCAAGTTCCACTTCGGCGTGTGGCTGCTCACGCCGCTCCTGTCGGTATGGCTGCACCCGTCCATGGCGCGCGGACGGAAGTGGCGCGCGGTGCTCGTCACGCTGGCGATGGCCGCGTGGGTCATCGTCACGTTCGTTCCGTGGTTCTGGGTCAACCCATTACTGGCCCTGAAGGAGTTCGCCGGCGTCGTGCTCGTCAAGGTCGGCCACGGCGCGTCGCCAGCGCGCATCATCTCCAATACGGTCGCCATCTTCGGG
>JBEQUD010000180.1:0-8303 GCA_040349235.1 Acidobacteriota bacterium | reverse complement strand
CCTGGATCTCAAGCGTCTGCGGCGGGTGCAGAATATTCTGGGCCAACTGCACGACCGTCAGGTGCTCGCCGACCGGGTTCGTGCGGTCCAGGCTTCGCTGACGCCGCCCGATATCACGATCTGGCGTGGCCTGGACGCCGTGCTGGCCTCGCTCGAAGGCGAGTGCCGTCGCCTGCACGGCCGCTACATGCACGAGCGCGAGGGCCTGGTCGCGTTGTCCGCGAGCCGCGTGACGCGCGCGCCCACTCCCTCCGCGGCTGTCGATAAGCCGCGCCCGAAAAGGAGCGTCCGCTGATCGAGCTGTACCTGATCCGGCATGCCGTTGCGGAGGAACGCGGCGATGCGTGGCCCGACGATAGCCGACGCCCGCTCAGCAAGAAAGGGATCGCGCAGTGGCGCGAGGCCGTTCGCGGGCTCGTGGAGCTGGGCGTGTCGTTCGATGTCGTCGCCACCAGCCCGTTCGTGCGCACGCGCCAGACGGCTCAACTTCTCGCGGACGTCTTCGACGCGCCCCCTCCGCTCTTGACGATCGACGCGCTGGTGCCGGGCGGCAGCGGCATGGCCGCCGTGACGTACCTCGGGGCGCACGCCCATGGCCGGAGGTTCGCCGTGGTTGGCCACGAGCCGGGCATCGGGCGACTCGCGGCGCGCTTGCTAGGGGCTCGCCGCGCGATGCTCTTCAAGAAGGGCGCGGTCTGCCGCATCGACGTGGACGGTCTGCCGCCAGGCGGTGCCGGCGAGTTGCGCTGGTTCCTGCCGCCAAAGGTCTTGCGGCGCCTGCGCTAGGACGCGGACGGGCTAGGCGCGCAGGTAGTCGCCCTGCCAGTCCCGTACCCGCTCCTTGATCGCCTTGCGCGTCGTGACGGTGCCCGAGAGCACGTCGCGCACGAGGGCCGGCAGTTCGGCGTCGCTCGCGAAGCGAAGGGCCACGAACTGGTCGCGGGTCAGTTCGTGGATCCGGGGCCGGAGGTCGGCCGGCAGCACGTCCTGCAGGCGCAACCGCATCTCGAGCCGGATAATCCGGTCCTGCACGGCAATGGTCTGCGCGCGGGCCGTCAGGCCGAGCATCATCAGCGCGGCGGCGAGGACGAGCTCGAACCAGGTTGCGCGGCTCTGCCAGTTCACGAGGTGCCGGATGCTGTTGAGGAAGTTGATCAACAGAACGGGCATGACGAAGAAGTGGAACGGCGGGAACCAGCGTGTGTGGTTCTTCAGGGTCTGCGGCGTCTGCGACATGGGGGGCGTGCTCCTTGCCGCTGATTGTATGTCAGCTGTGGCCGCTTGGCGGCCACTACGCCTTGGGTTCATCGACGAAGCGGTAGCCGAGTCCCACGACGGTTTCAATCTGCGGCCCGGCCGCGCGCAGCTTGTTGCGCAGGCGCCCGACGTGCACGTCCACGGAACGAGTTTCGATGAGCCGGTCGTATCCCCAGACCCGCTCCAGTAGTCGATCCCGCGAGATGACCCGGTTCTTGTTCTGGACGAGGTAGCGGAGCAGTTCGAATTCGCGCCGTGTGAGGCGGATCGAGACGCCGTCCACCGCGACGGCGACCGCGTCGAAGTCGGCCGCGAGATGCGCGCCGCAGTAGTTGCCGACCACCGGGCGCTCTTCGATCTTGGCCGTGCGCCGCAGGACCGCCTTCACGCGGGCCGTCAGCTCCCGCAGGCTGAACGGCTTGGTGAGGTAGTCATCCGCGCCGATTTCGAGCCCGGACACGCGATCGTCTTCGCTCGTCCGCGCCGTGAGCATGATGACGGGGACGTGCTTCAAGTCGGACCTGGACCTGACGATCCGGCAGATCTCGATGCCGCTCAGGACCGGCAGGTTGAGGTCGAGAATCAGCAGGTCCGGCGGCCGCTCGGTCATCGCCTTGAGTGCGGCGTCGCCGCTCCAGACGATATCCGCGTCGGCGTCCGCGCTCCGCTCGAGCGTGTGCTTGATGAGGCCGGCGATGTCCCGCTCGTCTTCCACGATGAGGATGTGATGTCTGGACATGGAGTGTTGTTGTCAACGGTATGGCCGCAACATGTCGCAGCGGTGTCGGATCTGTTAAATGTGGGTTAACGAGTAGGCGGCCGCGGGAATTCACCAGAACGCGACACATTCGTCGTTCCATCGTTACGGACCCCCGATAGGCTGCGCGCATGACAGGCTACCGGCAGACGGACGAGACCGCGTGACGATCACGGTGGTCGTCTGCGCGTTCAACGAAGCCCGTTTGCTGCCTGCCTGTCTCTTTTCTCTCCTCGCCCAGACCCGTCCGCCTGACGAGATCATCGTCATCGACAACGCGAGCACGGACGGCACCGGGGCGGTGGCCCGCGCCGTGCCAGGCGTCCGCGTCATCGACGAGCCGCGGAAGGGGCTCGTGGTGGCGCGCGAGACGGCCCGGCTTGCGGCGACGGGCGACATCCTCGCCTACGTGGACGCCGACTGCCGGGCCCCTCTGCAGTGGCTCGAGCGCGTGGAGCGCCGCTTCGCGCGGCGGGCCCCCGTGGTCGGCGTCACGGGGCCCTATCGCTTCTACGACTGGGATTGGTACGGCCGCACCCTCATCCGCGGCTACGACCTCATCGTCGCGCCGCCGACCCACGCCCTGGTGCACCACGCGCTCGGGATCGGCGCCATTCTGTACGGCGGCAATTTCGCCGTCGGACGGCAGGCGCTGGCGGACATCAAGGGCTTCGACAGCCGCATCGAGTTCCACGGCGAAGACACCAATCTCGGCCGCCGGCTGACGCCGCTCGGGCCCATCGAAGTCCGGGGCGAATGCTGGGTCTGGACGTCCGCACGCCGCTACCGGGCCATGGGCAAGGGCCAGGTCATCGGCCTCTACGTGCGCAATTTCTGGTCGGAGATCCTCCGCCATCGGCCGGCGGACCGCGACCATCTGGATGTGAGGGCCTGATGCCGGGCTACGAACCGTTCCTCTTGTGCGACTTCCACGTCCACACGCAGTGGAGTGATGGGCAACTCTCGGTCCGCGAGGTCGTGGACCTCTACGGGCGCACCGGCCGCTTCGACGTGATTGCCATCACCGACCACATCCTCATGAAGCGCGACCTCCTCGGGCGCGCGGGGCGGCTCTTGTCGCTCGGCCGCAAGGAATTCTCGGTCACCAAGGAACGCTTCGACGCGTACCTCGAGGACCTCGCGAGGGAAGCGGAGCGCGCGAAGCGGCTGTACGGCCTGCTCGTCATCCCGGGCGCGGAGGTGACACAGAACCACATCCGCAGCAAGAAGAACTCGCACATCGTCGCGCTCAACATCCGCGAGCACATCAGCGCGGATCAGCCCGCCGAGGATATCCTCCGGGAGATTCGCCGCCAGGGTGCGCTCAGCATTGCCTGCCACCCGCATCACCGCACCACGACGCGCTTCGAGATCGGCACCTGCTACCTGTGGGACCACCGGAAGCGACTTGTCGATCTCGTCGATGTCTGGGAGGCGGCGAACCGGGACGACCTGTTCTCGGTGACGAGCCTCAAGCACTACCCGTATATCGCCAACAGCGACTTCCACAAGCCCAAACATCTCTACTCGTGGAAGACGCTCCTCAAGTGCGAGAAGAACTGGGACGCCATCGCCCGTACCCTGCGGGCCAATGTGGACATCGCGCTCACCCTGTACCGCAACGGTTCGTGGGCGGTCTAGGCGACCGGGGTCTCCCTGGGGTAGTGTGAACACATTTAACCGTTTCGTAACACGGACGAAGTACCTCGGACATGTCGCGCCGCTACTGTTGCTCCACACCGCTCATGGGCAGCCCTCGTGAGCAAGGAGTTCATTTTGCGACCGCTCCCCGGTCGCGTACTACCATGGCGCCCAGCCGAGGAGACGACCGTCAGCCGCGCCCCGACGGTCACGGGCACAGACGGGAACGCCGTCGGTAAGAACAACGACCTCAATGCCGGAGACCACTTCACGCCGAACACCGCGGGCACCGGGGCGCCGACCTCCGCCATTCACGGTTGGCTCAACTTCTAAGGGAGACGTAACTTTGATGACATCGATTCGCACGCTAGCCGCCGCCGCGGTCTGCACCGCTGGCCTCGTGGCCGGAGTCGCCGCGCAGCAGAAGATGCAGATCAACGGCGCGGGGGCTACGTTCCCGTTCCCGATCTACTCGAAGTGGTTCGACGAGTACAACAAGCTGCATCCGAACGTCCAGATCAACTACCAGTCGGTGGGGTCCGGCGCGGGCATCCGGCAGGTGACGAACCAGACGGTGTTCTTCGGGGCGACCGACGGCCCGATGACGAACGAGCAGCTGCTGGCGGCCCCCTCGAAGCTCTTGCACTTCCCGACGGTGCTCGGCGCCGTCGTGCCGGTCTACAACATCCCGAACGTCAACATCGACCTGAAGTTCAACGGCCCCGTGCTCGCGGACATCTTCCTCGGCAAGATCACCAAGTGGAACGACCCGGCCATCGCGAAGCTGAATGCCGGCGTGACGCTGCCCAATATGGACATTACGGTAGCCCATCGCTCGGACGGCTCGGGGACGTCGTATATCTGGGTGGACTACCTCGCCAAAGTCTCGCCCGAGTTCCTGAAGAAGGTGGGCGTCGCGACCGCGGTCAATTGGCCGGTCGGGGTGGGCGGCAAGGGCAACGAAGGCGTGTCCGGGCTCGTGTCGCAGACGCCGGGTTCCATCGGCTACGTCGAGCTCATTTACGCGCTCCAGAACAAGATGAGCTACGGCGCCGTGCAGAATCTGGCCGGGGAGTTCATCAAGGCCTCGGTGGCGTCGGTGACCGCGGCCGCCGCGGCGGCGGCGCAGCAGATGCCGCCGGATTTCCGCGTCTCGATCACCAACGCGCCAGGGAAGGGCGTCTACCCGATCTCCTCGTTCACATGGCTGCTGCTGTATGAGACCCCCAAGGACAAAGCGCAGGGGCAGACGATGGTGGACTTCCTGAAGTGGGCGCTTGGCGACGGCCAGAAGTTCTGCGCCGCCCTCGGCTACGCACCGCTGCCCTCGAACGTTGTCCAGATGGAGCTCACGGCCCTGGCGAAGATCAATACCAAGTAGTCGTCAGCACACCGCAGCGCGTTAGACTGTATCCATGGCGAGCACAGGCACAAAGGGCCGATCGACCGACGTCGGGTTCCGTCTCGGGACCGGCGCCTTCGCGCTTGTGCTCATTCTTATCGTCGCCGCCATTGGCTTCGAGCTCGTGCGGCAGTCGCTGCCGTCCATTCAGAAATTCGGCTTCAACTTCTGGCGGACCCAGACCTGGGATCCCGTCGCCGGGGACTTCGGCGCGCTGCCATTTATCTGGGGCACGCTGTACTCGTCGGTGCTGGCGCTCATCATCGCCACGCCCATCGCGCTCGGGATTGCCATCTTCATTTCCGAGCTCTGTCCGGGCTGGATGCAGGGTCCGTTGGTCTTCTTGACCGAGCTCCTCGCGGCGATTCCCTCCATTGTCTACGGCCTGTGGGGCATCTTCGTGCTGGTTCCCGCGGTGCGGCAGTTCGAAGTCGGCGCGCCCGCCTGGCTCCGTCAGATCCCGCTGTTCAGCGGACCGCCGCTCGGCGTGGGCATGCTCTCGGCGGCCTTGATTCTGGCGATCATGGTCGTGCCGTTCACGTCGTCGGTCGCACGGGAAGTGCTGAAGTCGGTGCCTCGCGTCCAGCGGGAGGGCGCTTACGCGCTCGGGGCGACGCGGTTCGAGGCGATTCGGGCCGCGCTGTTCTTCTGTCGGACGGGAATCATCGGCGCCGTCATGCTGGGTTTCGGGCGCGCGCTCGGCGAAACGATGGCGGTCACGATGGTCATCGGCAACAGCCCGAAGATCTCGGCCTCGCTGTTCGCGCCGCAGTACACGATGGCCGCGGTCATCGCGAACGAATTCACCGAAGCGGCTGACGAACTCTACCTGTCCGCGCTCGTGGAGATCGCGCTCGTGCTCTTCGTCATCACGCTGATTGTCAACTCGCTGTCGCGTCTGTTGATCTGGACCATGGCGCGGCCGACCAAGCGCCTGCCTTCCGCGGCGGTCGTGGCGGCGGCGGAGTCCGCGGCATGAGTCCCAACAGCGCGTTGGACGTCGGCGGGACGAAGTGGCGCAAGCTGATGTCGTCCGTGTTCGTCGGCTTCTGCGCCCTTTCGGTCGTCATCGCGCTCGTGCCGCTCGCGCTGGTCCTGTTCTTCGTGCTCAGCCAGGGCGTCCGGTCGCTCAGCGTTGACTTCTTCCTGCACATGCCGAAGCCGGTCGGCGAGCCCGGCGGCGGGATGGCGAACGCGATCGTGGGCACCCTCCTGGTGACCGGGTTGGGGTCGCTCATGGCGATTCCGATCGGCATCGTCAGCGGCGTGTACATGTCCGAGTATGCGGGCACGCGTTTCTCCGCGGTCGTGCGCTTCGCGGCGGACACGCTCAATGGCGTGCCGTCGATTGCGATCGGCGTGTTTGCCTATGGCGTGGCCGTGTTGCCGTTCAAGCAGTTCAGTGCGCTTGCGGGCGGTTTCGCCCTGGGCATCATGATGATCCCGATTATCGCGCGGACCACCGAAGAGTTGCTGCTGCTGGTGCCCGGTACGATGCGCGAGGGCGCACTCGCCCTTGGTGCCACCCGTGCCCGCGCGGTGTTCACCGTTGTCGTCCCCTCGGCGCTGCCCGGCATCGTCACCGGGGTGGTGCTCGCTCTGGCCCGTATCGCGGGCGAGACCGCGCCGCTCCTGTTCACCTCCTTCAGCAATCGCTTCTTCACTACGAGCTTGATGCAGCCGATTGCCACGCTGACCGTCCAGGTCTTCACGTACGCGATTTCGCCCTATGCGGACTGGCACCGGCAGGCGTGGGCCGGCGCCCTCGTGCTGGTGTCGATCGTCCTTCTGTGCTCGCTCGCCGCCCGCCTCGTGACGCGGCGCATCGAGCGCATGTACGGCCGATAAGGGCCGGCCGCGTCCGCGTCAGACCTGCGCGACCCGATTGCGCAGCGTCCCGATCCCTTCGACCTCGGTCTCGACCACGTCGCCGTGCTGGAGATACTGCGGCGGGATGCGCCCCAGCCCGACGCCGTCTGGTGTCCCGGTGGCGATGATGTCGCCCGGTTCGAGGGTCATGCCCTGCGAGAGGTACTCCAAGGTGACGTCCACCGGGAAGATCATGTCGGCCGTCGTGGCGTCCTGGCGGGTCTCGCCGTTGACGCGCAGCGTGATGCGCTTCTGCTGTGGGTCGCCGAACTCGTCCGCGGTGACCACCACCGGCCCCATCGGGCAGAACCCGTCGAGACTCTTGCCCTTGAACCACTGCTTGTGCCGGAACTGCACGTCGCGGGCCGACACGTCGTTGATGACGGTGTAGCCGAACACGTGCTCGAGGGCGTGCCCGCGTGTCAAATTCTTGCCCCCGACGCCGACGATGACCCCCAGCTCCGCTTCGTAGTCCAACTGCTCGGTGATCCCGCGGTCCCAGGCAATCGCGTCGAAGGGCCCATTCGCGGTCGTCGGCGCCTTGGTGAAGAAGATGGGCACCTCGGGCCGCTTCGGCGCCTTGTCGAGCGGTTTGGCTGTTTCGACCACGTGGCTGAAGTAGTTGAGGCCGAGACACAGGATGTTCTTCGTCGGGCGCGGGATGGGCGCGTGCCAGCGGACCTGTGCGCCCTCGTGCACCGCTGCGGCCGCCGCGCCGCCGCCGGAATGGGCCCCGGGGAGCGCCGATGACAGGAAGTCGTCGAGCCACTTCCAGGCCGCCGGGCCGCCTTGAATCAGCTCGAGCAGCGTCGCGGGCGCCGAGCCGGGGCCCGGCCATGCGCCCCAGACGAGCGCGTGGACGTCAGCGAGGGTCGTCCCGTGCACGGCACCGAGTCGGGGGCGCGGATCGGTCGGGAGCGAAAACGTGGCGTAGCGCATTGGTCCATGCTACTTCACGCTGTGCGGGGGGAACGGGGGCAGGACGGGCGGGAAGGGGGGGAAGGGCGGGAAGGCCAGGATGGGCAGGAGGGGCAGGATGGTCCGACGGGGCTACACCGACGTCCCAGGGCGGATGATGCCGTCCTTGGGGACGATGATGACGCCGCTGCGGATGCAGTAGCCCTCGCCGTCGGCGTCCTGGAGGCCGGCGGCGTTCACCAGCCGGGCGCCGTCCCCGATCCGGGCGTTCTTGTCCACGATGACGCGATCGAGCACGACGTCGCGCCCGACGCCGAGCCGCGGGCTGTCGCCCCGGGCCGGGGCCTCGTCGTCGGCCTCGAAGAAGTCCGCGCCGAGCAGGACCGATCGCGTGATCGTGGCGCCGGGCTGGATGTTCGAGCGGATGCCGACGATGGAGTCCTGGACGGTGCACCGGTC
>JBEQUD010000174.1:0-4205 GCA_040349235.1 Acidobacteriota bacterium | reverse complement strand
CTGCGCCAGGCCGCCTGACGGCACCTTCTGGAGTTCGCGGGCGGCTTCAGATGCACTCGACACCGAGCGGCGATTGACCGACAGGATGACGTCGCCGGGACGCACGCCGCCGGCTGAGCCGCTGTCCGGATCGACGTCCGTGACGACCGCGCCGCCCTGGCCGGCCGGGACCTGCAGGCGCCGCGCGAGGGCCGGCGTCAGGTCCTGCAGCGTCAGCCCGAATCCCGCGCCGTTCTGCTCGGGCGCGGGCTGATTGCCGCCGCCACGCCGATTCTGCGCGCTCGTCTCGGCCTCGAGATCGAGCTCGTCCACCGTGACGTTGAGCGTGCGATCTTTGCCGTCACGCACGACCTTGACCGGGACGCTCGTCCCCGGCTTCGTGGCGGTGACGGTCTTGACGAGGTCGTCGTACTTGGTGACCGGACGGCCGTTGAACTCCACGATGACGTCGCCGGGCTCGATGCCGCCCTTGGCCGCCGCGCCCCCGGGCACGACCGTGGAGACGATGGCGCCGCTCGGCGACTTGAGGCCGAACTCCGCGAAGCTGTCGCGGGGGACGGGCGCGACCGATACGCCGATGCGCCCCCGGACCACTTTGCCCTGGCGCAGCTGCGGCAGCAGGTCGCGGACCGTGTTGCTCGGCACGGCGAAGCCGATGCCGATGTTCCCCTCGGACTGCGAGTTGGTGATGATGGCGGTGTTCATGCCGATGACCTCGCCGCGCACGTTCAGCAGCGGGCCGCCGGAGTTGCCCGGGTTGATGGCCGCGTCGGTCTGGAGCATGTCGTTGCTGCGTCCATCGGTGACGCGGTACGCCCGCTGCGTAGCGCTGATGACGCCGACCGTGACCGAGTACGTGTAGCCGAAGGGGTTGCCGATGGCCATGACCCAGTCGCCCGGCGCCATCTGCGACGAATCGCCGAAGCGGACCTCGGTCAGCGGCGTCGCGGGCTTTTCGACCAGCTGGATGAGCGCGCTGTCGGTCAGCTGATCGCGTCCGACGAGCTTGGCGGCATACAGCTTGTCGTCGTCGCCGAACAGCGAGACCTGAATCTTGGTGGCGTCCTCGACGACGTGATTGTTCGTCAGGATGAAGCCTTCCTTCAGGATGATGAAGCCGGTCCCCGACGCGCGGGCGACCTGCGGCCGGCCCCCGTGGCCCGGTGTCTGGTCGTCCCCGCCGCCCGGCCCCTGCGGACCGCCGAAGAACCGCCGCAGCGGGTCGTCGTTCCGCCCGCCGAAGAAGTCGGTGAGGTCCTGGGTCTTGGCCTTCATCTCCGTCCGGATGTAGACGACCGCCGGGTCCGTCGCCTTGGCGATGTTGCGGAAGGTCTGCGCGTCAATCGGGCCGGTGATCGGCGCGCTGTTCATGGGCGGTGCGGCGATGGTCTGCGCCGAGGACGCCGGGGTGAAGTCGAGCCGTGACGCGAGCACCATGCCGACGGCCAGTGATGCCACCGCGATGGGCAGCGCGTAAATCAGTGTGGTCTTGCGCGTGGACATGAGTGTTCTCCCTACACGAGTGCGACGATCTGGGCCTGCCGCGGTCCCGTGACAGGCGCGTCTGCAGGACCTACGATCATATTGATTTCCGACCGTACGCCGAAATCCGGAAAATAGACGCCGGGCTCGATGGTGAATCCGGTGCCTGGCAGGAGGCGCCGGTCGTCGTGGGTTTCGTAGTCGTCCATGTTGACGCCGTTTCCGTGGACGGCGTCCCCGAGGCTGTGCCCCGTCCGGTGGAGGATGGCACCGGCGTAGCCGGCCTCGCGCAGGACGGTTGACGCCGCGCGATCGACCTCCCACCCTCGGAGTTCGCGGCCCGTGGCTGCCGCGGCCTGGACGAGCGCGACGGCGGCGTCGCGCGCCGCGGCCACCGCGGCGAAGGCCCGCACATGGCGATCCTCGGGGCGCGGTCCCGTGAAGCCGACCCACGTGATGTCGGCGTAGACGGCGGCCGGCCGGTCGAGCTTGGCCCAGAGGTCGAGGAGCACGAGAGCGCCCGGCCGAATCGCCCTGGCGGTTGCGGCCGTCGGCAGGTAGTGCGGGTTGCCCGCGTTGCCGTCCACCGACACATTGGGGTCGGAATCGCTGACGAGCCCCTCGTCACGAAACCAGCCCGCCATCAGCTGTTGGATGTCGTATTCCGTCGTGGGAACGCCGTCGCGCGTGCGCCGGGCGATCGCCTCGAAGGCCTGGTCCTTGACCCGGTGCAGCCTCGCCGACGCGTCGATGTGGGAGGCGATGGCCGCGTGGTCCCAGACGGCGTCGAAGCGCTGGATGAGGTCGCCCGACGAGACCACCTCGGCGCCGCAGGCGCGCACGAGCTCGATCGTCCCGGCATCCACGCGCGACACGTAGGGAATCGCGCAGCGGGGGGAATACTCCATCGCGACCCTGGGCACGCCCTCGAGCAGGCGGCGCAGGCCCGCCTCGAGCTGGTCGCGCCCGGCGTATTGGGTCGTGGTACCCGGCAAGTGCGCGAGGGCATGCCGTTCGATGGCGTGCACCAGCGCGCGCGGCTCGCCGGAGGCGGGAATCAGGTAATACCAGCGCCGGGTGGAGAGGTGCCCGCCCTGGCGGGCGACCGCCGTGAGTTGGGCCGCGATGGGATTGGACCCACGGAAATCGTAGAGGAGCCAGCCTTCGACGCCGTCGGCGCGGAGCGCCGCCTGGATGGCGGGGATGTCGATCGTCGCCGTGGAACCAGAAAGAGCCTGAGCGGACGACATGCAGCTTAAAGTATAGCGTGAGGGGGAAGATCACCATGTGGCTTGTCGTCGCGCTCGCCCTCGTGCAGGGCACGTTTCAGGGCTGGACGGTCGCCAAAGGGGCCGCCAGCGGCATCGACATGCCCCGGACGGTCATCGTGCGGACCACGGCGGAGTGGGGGACGCTCTGGCGCGACCACGCGCCGGGGACGGACGCGCCGCCCGTCGATTTCTCCGCGCAGGCCGTTGTCGGGGTCTTTCTCGGCTCGAGGCCAACCGCCGGGTACAGCGTGGAAATCGTCCGGACGGTTTCGCGGGGAGCCGGCCTGGTGGTGCAGTACGTGGAAAGCCGGCCAGGGAAGGGTGCGATGACGGCGCAGATGCTGACTGCGCCGTATCACCTCGTCGCGGTCGCGGCCGGGGCCCGCGACATCCAATTCGAGAAGGTCGAGAACTGAGTCGGGCCGGCTACTTCTTCTTCGGTGCCGCCTTGGCGGGATCGGCCGACGCCGCGTCGCCGATCTTCGACACGAGATGCGAGTTCACCGAGCCGTTGGCGTGGCTGAACTGCATCTTGTCGCCGCTCAGCTTGGGGTTGTACGGCATTTCCACGGTGAGGGTCTTGACCTCGCCGGGCTGGAGAAGGCCGTTGATTGCCCCTTGGCCGCCCGCGATGGTTGCGCCGCCCTTGTCGTACCAGGTTTCGGCGACCGACAGCCGCGCAATCGGCGCGTTCGACACGTTCTTCACCGTGAGCCTGATGATGACGTTGTCCTTCTCGCGCTTGGGCACCGGCTTGGTGTATTCGATGTCGGCAGCACCCTTGATGGGGGGCACGAAGGTCTTGCCCGAGAGAATCGGGGTAAACGGGGGTGGGGTGCCCTGCGCAAACGCGGCGCCCGCAGCGAACAAGGCGCCAGCGAGTGTCGCGGCAAGGTGACGGCGCACGCGAGTCATACGTCCTCCTGGAAAAGTAACGGGTCCGAGCGCAGCATTATAACCAGATCTCACCGCTACATTTCCCCGTTCCAGTCCTCGGGCTCGGGATTGACGGAGCGGAAGATCTCCATGTGCCACTTGCCCCCGCCCCACGGTTCGATGACCTCCGCGGCGACGACGTCCACGAGGATCTCCGCGAAGAGGCGGCCCTGCGGATCCCCTTCGAGGTGATAGGCCGGGTCGTCCCATCCGAAGTTGGGATAGAGCACGAGGGTGAGGAACAGATCGTAGCCGTCGTCAACGACGATGAGCTGGCCGCACGGGCGCTTGAGCGTCGAGTGATAGATGAGGTACTTCTCCGCGCTGTGCGCGCGGATGTAACGCTTCAGCGCGAATTCGCGCGCGACGATTTCCTCGACCGCGATCTTCTTGTCCCAGCAGTCGCGGCAGTACTTCTCCTCGCCGCGGGGCTCGGAGACGTCCTTCGCGCCGCAGAGCGCGCACCGTGCCTTGACCACTGCTTTACGGGACATCAGGCGAGTCTATCGCCCCATA
>JBEQUD010000157.1:0-4119 GCA_040349235.1 Acidobacteriota bacterium | reverse complement strand
GTCCGCGGTCAGCGCGGCCGCGGCATCGAGCGGATACGTATCGCTTCCCGACGAGACCTTGCCCTTGTCCACGCCAGGCGTGCCCTTCACGTCGTGTTGCGGAGCATTGCCGGTCACCTCGACCGGAATGGTTCCGAAATGCCGCCGGTACATCTCGAACATCAACCCGACCGGCTGCACCGTTGCATCGGTCTTGTTGAACGCCAGCAGCTGCGGCGCTGCGGTGTACGACGACAGGATGAATCTGTTCGAGTGCCGGAACATCTCCTGCATCGCCTGGGCGCACGACAGCGGCGCGAACATCGAGTAGCCGGGCGCGCGCACGCCGCGTTCGCCGAGCCATTCCGACACCCACTCGTCGAGCGCCACCGGGTAGCGATCCATCTGGAGCGCCGGGAACCGCCGCTGGTACTCGTCCCACGCCTCGACCACAGCGTGCACGGCGTTGGCAATCTTCCGGACGCGCGCCACCAGCGGCTCGTCCACCTTCACGTAGTCCTGCTTCTCGGCATCGAAGGCCATGTCCGCCATGGCGGGGTAGATGTGTTCGGCGGCCGCATCGAAGTACTCCGAGGAGTGGGCGAGCAGCGCGCCGGTGAAGTCCGCCGGCCCGCCGTACTCGGCCACGTGCTTCCCCGTAATGGAGATCGACGCGTGGCTCTGGCTGGTCTCGACAGGCGACGCACCCGACGTGACGATCTTGATGCGCGGGTCCACGCGCCGCATCGCCTGCACGAACATGTTGTGCTTGACCCAGTACTGATTGGCGGCCATGAAGCCCATCTGCCCGGGGCTCCACATCTCGTTGCCGACGTTCCACCAGGTCACGTTGTACGGTTCCGGATGGCCGTTGGCCGCACGCCACTTGCCCATCGGCGTGTTCACCGAACCGTTGACGTATTCCACTTCCTCGGCGGCCGAATGCGCGTCGCCGAAACCGGCGTTCACGCAGATGTACGGTTCCATGTTGAGCAGCGTGTTGAGGACCATGTACTCGTCGATCCCCAGATCGTTCTGCTGCACTTCGTCCAAGGCTGGGTTCAGGCGCGGCGCCCGCTTGTCGGGATCGCCAATTGAATCCCGCCAGTCCCACGCGGACACCATATTCCCACCCGGCCACCGGAACATCGTCGGTCCGATCTTCCGCATCTCGTCGATCAGATCCCTGCGATAGCCGTGGAGGTTGTCGGCTGGCATCAGCGAGACGGCGCCGATGTGGAACGTCCCCTTTCCGGTGCCTGCGATCTCCAGCCGTGCGTCGGTGGTGTCCGCTCCGGCCGTGAACGCCAGAGGAAACCTGGCGTACTCGGCGCCGACCCTCTTGATGGGAATGGTCTGCCGGTCGCCGGGATTGGGCCCCCAAACGAGGCTGACCGTGACCGCCGCCTCGGGATCGCCCGCGAGGAAGACGCGGCCGGAATATTTCCTGCCCGCGCGAAGACCGAGGCCCGACTGCTGGATCCCATGCGGCGCTGCGGCCTCGAGCTTCACCATCGGGCTGTGATCGCCGACGAACACCTTCTGCTGGTCCATCACCACGAACGCGTCCGGACCGATCGGCATCCATCTGGGCGCCCTGGCCCTTCGCCTTCGGCCCGGGGTCGGTTCGCGATCCTTGCCGGAGGTCACCGGGTTGAAGAACTTCCGATCGCCAAGCATCTCGGCCCAGAAGCCGCCTTCGTTGTTGGCCTCGTGAAGCTCGGTAAAGAATCCGTACATGTACGGCGAGATGGGCGCGCCGGTCTTCGTCGTGTCCACCGCCATCGCGACGTGTTGCGCGCCGGCGCCGTGTGCCACACCGCAGACGAAGAATGCCGCCAAGACGCCTTTGACGAACGCATATCTCTTCATCGGCTGCCTCATGCTGTGGACGTTCCCCGAACTATAGCCTGACTGGCCTCGTATAATCGGCCCCGTGGACGACCCGAAACCGCGCGCCGCAACCATCGGCCGGGGCGTCTTTCTCCTGCTCCTCGCCGCCTGGACCACGACGCTGGTTGGCGGCGTGAACGCCGAACGCGTGAACGGCTCGTTCCTGCACCTGCCGAATCTGGTGTTCCACGAAGCCGGCCACATCCTCTTCATCCCGTTCGGCCGCTTTATGACCGTGCTCGGCGGATCGCTGACGCAAGTGCTCGTGCCGCTCGTGTGCGCCGCCGCGTTTCTCTGGCAGACGCGCGATCCGTTCGGCGCGGCCGTCGCCGTCTGGTGGGCGGGCGAGAACCTGCTCGACGTGGCCCCGTACATCAACGACGCGCGCGATCTGCAGTTGATGCTGGTCGGCGGCCACACCGGCGCCGAGGTCGAAGGCCATGATTGGGAGTATCTGCTCAACACACTGGGCGTCGCCCATCTCGACCACACGATTGCCGCGTCCGTTCAAGCAATCGGCGTCTTCATCATGATCGTCGCGCTCGCCTGGGGCGCCATCGTGGTGTTGAGGGAGTTCGCATGACGGGCAGGACGCCCCGAACACGCCGGCGAGGGAGTGATCGCGCTCGTTCAACTGGCCGGCGGGGCTCCGTGGGCGCGCGCGAGCCACATCGAGAACACCTTGACGCCGACGTGCAGCAGGAACCCGAGCGCCACGAATGCCAGACCGCGCAGCGACTCGACCTTGTCTTCCTCGCTGATCGCTTCCAATCGGCCCGCGCCTCTCGCGAGCTTGCCGTTGAAGAGCGCGCTCAGGAGATGCTTGGGCACCGCCCATCGGCTGCTGAGCCCGTAGAGGCCATTTGCCATCAGCAGGGCACCCCACATCTCGCTCGCCGTCCCGGCCAGTTCGACGAGGTCGGACAGGATGCTCGTCTCAGTCGGTCCCGGCATCGGTCACCGTTGCCAGCAGGATCCTGTCGTTTTCGACCACGGCCGAGATGACCACGTCGCACGCGAACACGTAGAAGACGTCGCGCTCAAAACCCGACGGCACGACGTCGATCGTCCCCGCGCGCAGCTGCTTCACTAGATCCAGAAAGCAGGCGAGTCGGGCTTCTGAGACGTCGGCCACGTATCGGTTGAACCCGTCCCCGACATGCACCCGCCACGCCCGACGAAGAGGAATCCGAGCCACGATCGGGCGACCTGACCTAGCCTGCGCTCGCCTTGGCCGCTGCCGCCGTCCGTGGACGCGGCTTCGCGCCGGCTTCAGGGAAATCCTTCATGCCGCCCGCGCGAACGCGCTTGACCATCGCGCGCAGCTCGGCCAGCTGCGCCGGATCGGCCGCCAGCGCCTCCGTGGCGCGCAGCGCCCGATAGTCGTCGATGCTCATCAGCACGGCCTTCGGCTGCCCGCCCTTGGTCACCGTGATGCGCTCACCGAGGCCCGCATCTACCAGCTTCAGCAGCTCGTTGCGGGCCGTCGTGATGTTGAGGAACTTCATGGTCTGCCCTTGAGGTTATGTACAAGATACCGTACACTGATCTGTACATTTCGTCAACCTTCGGTATGGTCAGGTGGAGCAAGCCTGTGCGTTTGTAGACAGACGGCACACGCCATCGGGATCCACTCTTGGGAGAGGGCGTCCTCAGGAGGCTGTTCCTAATGACACGAGTCACACACTTTCGCGTCGCGATCGCGTCGACGGCGATGCTCTGCGCGGCCGTCCTGGCGGCTCCAGCCATCCGGGCCCAGAGCCGGTTCCAGATCGAGAGCCGCGATGTGCTGTCTCAGTCCAGCCTCGTGATCTACACCATCCGCGACAGCCAATTGTCCACGTGTTACACGCTCTTCGTGGTCGAACCGCCGCCGGCGCCAGAGCCACCCGCGAACGAATCGACGGCGTCCAGCAACGTGGAGAAGGCACGGGCGGCGCGAGATGAGCAACTGGCCGCACTGAGAGTCCGCGTGGACGCGCGCGCCCCGTCCGATCGCGTCACGCACGCCATCGACGACCAGGCCGCAGCCAAGAAGATCGAGGACGAGTTCGACCATGCAATTCTCGGGGTGCCGATGATGAACACGCTGCCCTGGGCCGTGCCACTTCCCGGCATGCAGACGAGCGGAACCCAGTACCAAGCGGAGTCCATGCGACGTGCCTCCGTCGATCCCACGACCGGTCGTGCCGCGGCCGAGGACAGCCATCGACTTGAACAAGTGCTGATTCAGGCCGCGCAAGCGCC
>JBEQUD010000154.1:0-6465 GCA_040349235.1 Acidobacteriota bacterium | reverse complement strand
ATGCGCCCCTCGATGAGATGCTCCTGGATGATCCGCTCGAGCGTCGGCGGATCGCAGTGGTGGTACCACGCGCCCTCGGGATAGACGACGGCAATCGGTCCCCCCTCGCAGATGCGGAGGCAATTGGCCTTGGTGCGCAGGATACCGCCCTGCTCGGACAAACCGAGCGCCTTCAGGCGCTTCTTGAGATACTCCCAGGCGGCAAGGCCGCGCGCCTTCTCGCAGCACTTGGGGGTGGACTGGTCGCAGCACAAGAGGATGTGCCGGCGCGACCCGGGGACGCCGATGGTGGCCGCGAGCTCCCGGAGATGGTCCGTCGATGTGTCAGGCACCGCCATCCTCCCCGCTTATTGGTATCATAAGAACCAGTGACACACATGCCCGACAAGGATCAAACGCTCCACGCCTCGACCTCCGAAGCCGTCACGAACAACGTTCGGGTCGAGGTCGAGTCGCAGTACGCGCCGGAACACTCGCAGCCGTTCCAGGGCCAGTGGTTCTTCTACTACACGATCAACATCACGAACGAGAGCAGCGAAACCGTACAGCTGCTCAGCCGCCACTGGATTATCACCGACGCGAGCGGCCACGTCGAAGAAGTGCGCGGCCCCGGCGTCGTCGGCGAACAACCCGTGCTCGCGCCCGGCGAGTCCTTCGAGTACACGTCGGGGTGCCCGCTGCCGACGCCCACCGGCGTGATGCGCGGCACGTATCAGATGGTGGCCACCGACACGGGCGACCGTTTCGACGTCACCATCGCGCCCTTCGCGCTCCACGAACCCTACACAGTCCACTGACGCGCCGCGCGGAGGGCGCCTCACTCCGGACGGCGGAACGTGCGAATCGCGTCGAGGAACGCGTCGCCGAAATCCGCCGCCTTCTTCACCCCCACCCCGTAGATCTCGTACAGATCTTCCGTCGTCTTCGGCCGCCGCTGCACCATGTCCCGGAGCGTCGTGTCGTGGAAGATCACGTACGGGGGCACGCCGCGCTCGCGTGCAAGGCGCAGACGCACGTCGCGCAGGGCATCGAAGAAGTCCTGATCCACGTCCCCCGTGGTGGCAGCCAGGCCGCGGCGCCGCTTCTGGCCCGACGGTGGACGAACCTCGCGGTACAGCGTGCACGCCGTCTGGCCCCGCAAGAGCGCTGCCCCCGCCCCCGTGACACGCAGCACCGGATACGGATCGCCCTCCCGCGCAAGCGCGCCGTCCGCGACCAACTGCTCGATGTAGCCGCGGATGGCGGCGCTCGACTCGGTCTTGAGCAGTCCAAATGTGGAGAGCGCGTCATGCCCGCAGGCGACGACCTTCTCGGTGGCGCGCCCCACCAGCACGTCCGTGACGTGCGCCATACCCCAGCCCTGCTTTAGCCGCGCGACGCACGACAGAATCTTCTGCGCGAGGACCGTCGAGTCGCCGACGACATCCAGTTCCTTCAGGCACCAGTCGCACGCGCCGCAGTCGTCCCGTCCGTAGGTCTCGCCGAAATATTCGACGAGCGTGCGGTGGCGGCACCGCGTGCCGGCCGCATAGCGCTCCATCTCGCGGAGCAGGTCCCGTCCGCTCGCCGTCAGTTCGCCGCTGGCCTCGAGCATCTGCCGCCAGCGGACGAAGTCGCCTCCCGAGTAGATGAGGACGCACTCGGCGGGCAGTCCGTCACGCCCCGCGCGGCCGGATTCCTGCTGGTAGTGCTCGGCCGACCGCGGGGCCCCGGCGTGGACGACAAAGCGCACGTTGGACCGGTCGATCCCCATGCCGAACGCGACGGTCGCGACGACGATGTCCACGCGCTCCTGGAGAAACGACTCCTGGTGCCGGCTGCGCTCGGCGTCCGGCAACCCCGCGTGATAGGGGACGGCGCGGTGGCCCTGCTCGACGAGCCAGGCGGCCAGCGCTTCGACGTCCCGCCGCGACAGGCAGTACACGATGCCGGACTCGCCCTCGTGGCGATCGAGAATCGCGCCGAGCTGCGCATGCAGGTTGCCGCGTCGGAGCACGCGGTAGACGAGGTTCGGACGGTCGAACGAGCCCACCAGGACGAGCGGATCGTCGAGCCGCAGCTCGTTGACGATGTCCGCGCGGACGCGCTCGGTGGCGGTGGCCGTGAAGGCGTGGATCGACACACCGGGAAAATCCTCGCGCAGGCGCCCGAGCTGCCGGTACTCCGGCCTGAAATCGTGGCCCCATTGGCTGATGCAGTGCGCTTCGTCGATGGCGATGAAGCGGACGCCGCAGGGCTGGAGCAGACGCCGCAGGCCGTGACCGCCTTCACCAACCATCCGCTCGGGCGACACGTACAGCAGCCGGCACCGATCCTCGCGCAGGCTTGCCACGACGGCGTCGCGCTCGTCCGCGGACTGCGTGCTGTTCAAATAGGACGCGTCCACACCGTCCGCGCGCAGACCGTCCACCTGGTCCTTCATCAGCGAGATGAGCGGCGAGACGACGACCGCGACGCCCCGGCGTGGCGTGGGCGACGCGGCCGGTGTGACGTCCACGACGGCCGGCGCCTGGAAGCACAGCGACTTGCCGCCGCCGGTCGGCAGGACGACCACGCTGTCGCGCGCCGCGAGGATGGCGTGCATGGCCTCGCGCTGGAGCGGCCGGAAGCCCGAGAAGCCCCAGATCCGGTGGAGCGCGTCTTCGAGGCGGAGATCAGCGTCGAGCGTACTTGTGCTCGACGTAGTCATCGACGAGACGCTGGAACTGGTCGGCGAGCTCTTCGTAGGTGCCGCGCATGGTTGACACGTGCTCGCCGTCGATGAAGATGGGGCAGTTGGGCGCTTCGCCCGTGCCAGGGAGGCTGATGCCGATGTTCGCGGCCTTCGATTCGCCGGGGCCGTTGACGACACAGCCCATCACGGCGAGCGTCATCGACTCGACCCCCTCGTAGCGCGTCTTCCACGCCGGCATCTGATCGCGGATGTAGCCTTGAATGCGCTCGGCGAGCTCCTGGAACGTGCTGCTGGTCGTGCGGCCGCACCCGGGGCACGCGGTGACGCTCGGCGCGAACGCCCGGAGGCCGAGGGCCTGCAGCAGCTCGCAGGCGGCGTAGACCTCTTCGCGGCGATCGCCGCCGGGGCGCGGCGTCAGCGACACGCGGATGGTATCGCCAATCCCCTCCGCCAGCAGGACGCCCATCGCGGACGCGGACCACACGAGGCCCTTGGTCCCCATCCCCGCTTCGGTGAGGCCCAGGTGCAGCGGCTGATCGGTCTGCCGCGCCAGCGCGCGGTAGACGGCGATGAGATCGCGCGGGCGCGAGGTCTTGCACGAGATGATGATCTGATCCTTGCGCAGGCCGGCATCCACCGCGAGCGCCGTGGATTCGAGGGCCGAGATCACCATGCACTCGTTGATGATCTCCTCCGAGGACTTCCCGAGAGCGCCGTCGGTGTTCTCCTGCATGCGGGCGACGACGAGCTCCTGATTGAGCGACCCGCCGTTGACCCCGATGCGCACGGGCTTGGCGTGCTCCACCGCCACCTTGCAGATCGTCGAGAACTGCTCGTCACGCCGGCGGCCCGTGCCGACGTTGCCGGGGTTGATGCGGTACTTGTCGAGGGCGCGCGCGCAATCGGGGAACTTCGTCAGCAGCACGTGGCCGTTGTAGTGGAAGTCGCCGATGAGCGGCGCCGTGCAACCCGCATCGAGCATGCGCTGCTTGATTTCGGGGACGGCCGCCGCGGCCTCGGGCAGGTTGACCGTGACCCGCACCATCTCCGAACCCGCTTCGGCCAGCTCGATGCACTGCGTCGCCGTCGCGCGGGCGTCCGCGGTGTCGGTCATCGTCATCGACTGGACGACGATCGGCGCGCCCCCGCCGACCTGGACGGCAGACGTGCCGCCCCCGCCGCCAACCTTGACGCCAACGGTCTTGTGGAATCTGACGAGGTTCATGTGGATAGAGTGCGACGAAGCTCTAATGATAGCATCCGACCATCATTCGCCAGAGGGATCACGTGCCATGAGCGAGCGACCGAAACGCGTTCAGGCGGCAGCGGCGTGCATGGCGGTACTCGCCGTCGCCGGCGTCCTGCGCACCATGCATGCCCAGCCGGCGGAGCCGACGCCGGCCTCCGTCGCCGCACCCGCTGTCGCAAGGCCGAGCCAGCCGGCTCGCGACGTCTCGCACGGCAAGGCCGTGTACGACGCGCACTGCGTCGAGTGCCATGGCACGTCGGGACGCGGCGACGGGCCCGCGTCTCCGCATCTCTTCCCCGCGCCGCCGGACCTGACGGCGGGACGCTACCGCATCCGTACGACGGAGACGGGCAGCCTCCCGACCGACGACGATATCCTCCAGACAGTGCGGCAGGGCCTGTACGGCACGGCCATGCCGGCCTGGCGCCGCATCCTGTCGGAGGGTGATGTTCAGGATGTCGTCGGCTATCTCAAGACGCTGTCCCCGCGATTTGCGACGGAAACACCCGCGGTCGTCCAGCCCACCCGGCAGATCGCCAGCGCGCCTGACAGCATCGCGCGGGGCCGGCAGACGTACGAGCGGTTGCAGTGCGGCAAGTGCCATGGCACCGACGGCAGGGGCGCGGGGTCCGTCGCGCAGGACTTCCAGGACGACTGGCAGCGGCCCCTTCGCGCCACCAACCTGACCGAGCCCTGGACGTTCCATGGCGGCGCGACGGCCCGCGACGTCTACTTCCGGTTCCGCACGGGCATGTCCGGCACCCCCATGCCGTCGTTCGCGGACGCCGCGAGCGACACCGAGCTGTGGGATCTGGCCAACTACGTCGTGTCGCTCGGCCGCAAGCCGGTGTGGAGCATGACGGCAACGGAAGCCGCCGACTTCTACGGCGGCCTCGACCGCGCGGCCGAGGCCAACCCGGTCGAACGCGGGGCGCATCTGGTCGAGAGCGTGGGCTGCCCGCTGTGCCATTCCCCGGTAGACGCAAACGGGCTCGTCCTGCCGGGCATGCGCATGGCCGGGGGCCTGCTGATCCGAATCGAGCCGTTCGGCGACTACCCCACGGGAAACCTGACCTCGGACAAGGAGACGGGCCTCGGGAACTGGAGCGACGACGACATCCTGCGCGTCGTGACGCGGGGCATCCTCCGCGACGGCACGCGGATGCTGCCGTATCCAATGGACTGGCCGTCGTACTCGACGATGACACCCGAGGATCTGAAGGCGATCGTCGCCTACCTCCGGACCGTGCCCCCCGTGTCCAACCGCGTGCCGAAGCCGACACGGAAGTTCCTGCCCCTCTATCTCTGGGGCAAATTCACGTTCCTGATTCTCGGCGGCGACCCGCCAATGGTCTTCTTTCCCGGCAACGCCGGTGTCGCGGGGGCACGCTGATGTCGCCAACGTTGAAGACGGTGCTCAAGTGGGCGGCACTCACCGTTGTCCTGGTGGTCGTCGCCGCGTTTCTTGCGTTTCTCTATTTCATCCCGCCGTTCTTTCTCACGCCGCCGGAGCAGTTCGGCAAGGACATGGCGGAGGCCGCGCCGGGCGTCGCCGACGTCGCCGATCCGGCCGTCCGCGCCATCGCCGAACGCGGCCGCTACATCGTGATGACCACGGGCTGCATCGGCTGCCATGCCACGAACGGCGCGAAGGGGCCAGACCTCACGAAGTACCTCGCGGGGGGCGGCCTGATGATGCGGTCGGCCCGGGGCACATTCGTCAGCCGGAACCTGACGCCCGACCGGGAGACGGGGCTCGGCCGTAGAAGCGACGACGAAGTCATGCGCGTGCTGCGCAGCGGCGTCTTCCCGGATGGCCACGTCGTCCCGCATACCGCCATGCCGTGGGCCAATTTCTCGAACTGGACCGAGGAGGAGCGCTACGCCGTCGTGGTGTACCTGCGCCACCTGAAGCCCATCAGGCACGGGACGCCCGAGCACGCACCCGGCAACGCCGTCACGATTCCCGGCGCCTTCGAAGAAGGTTACGGCGCGAAGGACTACGCGACCAAATAGAGGTCCGGCGCGAGTGATAATGGCGGGATGAACGATTCCCGTCGCGGCGTCGTCGATTGGCCGCCACCGCGGCGGAAGGCCCCCCGGATTGGCCGCGTGCTTCTCATCGTCGCGCTGGCGGCCATCGTGTTCGGCGGGGGCACGGCGCTCTCGTACTACGTGGACGTCCTGTGGTACGGCTCGCTTGGATACGTCGATGTGCTCTGGACGACCGTGCATGTCCAGGCCACGGCGTTCACGGGCTTTGCCGGCGCGACCTTCCTCGTGTTGTACCTGTCGTTTCTCGCCATCAAGCCCGCGCACATGGGCGAGTTGACGCGGGTGCCCATTCTCATCAACGGACAGCCGATCAAGCTGCCCGTGGAGCCCGTCCTCCGCCTGATCGTCATCGTGGGCTCGGCCGTCATCGCCGCCATCACCGGTGCCAGCATGGCGGCGGAATGGACGACCCTGGCACTCTACTGGTACGGACGGCCGGTCGCGGCCCAGTTGGCGTCCGCGCAGGCCGTCATCGACCCCATCTTCG
>JBEQUD010000132.1:0-3543 GCA_040349235.1 Acidobacteriota bacterium | reverse complement strand
GGCGAACAGCAGTTTTTCGTAGACAAGAACTTCAAGAACGAACCGAAGCGCTGCAAGGCCTGCAAGGCCAAACGCGCAAGCCGGCCGGCAGGGTCGGGCGGGGCGCGCGAGCGGATCGAGACCTCCACTACCTGCTCGTCGTGCGGCAAGGACACGACGGTGCCGTTCAGGCCCACGCAGGGCCGACCCGTGTTTTGCAAGGACTGCTTCCAGTCGCGCAAGCCCGTCGGGGCGGGCGGCGCGTAGTCGGCCGGAAGTCAGAACTCTCGCACCATCAGCTTTCTCACGAGCGGTTCACGGCCCCCATGCGCGTGCGGCGCTCTGGCGTCCCAGCAGTCGGGGTGTGTTAAGCTCACGAGCGAATTCATCTGGAGCAGCGTCCATGAACATCGAGGAACGTGCGGTCGGCAACGTGGTGGTACTCGACATCAAAGGCAAGATCGTCCTTGGCGACGGCGACGCCCTGCTGAAGGACAAAGTGAACAGCCTGGTCAACCAGGACCGCAAGAACATCCTGCTCAACCTGGAGGCCGTGCCCTACATCGACAGTGCTGGCCTCGGTGAGGTCGTCCGCACCTACACGACCGTCAGCAAACATGACGGGGCGCTGAAGCTGCTGAACGTGACCAAGCGGATCAAGGACCTGCTGGTGATCACGAAGCTCGAGACCGTCTTCGAAACGTTCGAATCCGAGAGCGACGCGGTCAACAGCTTCAAGGCGTAACCCGGCCCTCTATCGCGCTCGATGGCGCGCAGCACTGCTTCCCCTGCTTCTCCCGTGGTGACGCCCGGCACGCCGGCTTCTGGCGTACCGGCTTCCGACGTGCCGGGCCGTCCATTCGTACTCAACCTCCTCATCTCGCTGCGTCCCGTTCAGTGGACGAAGAACCTGCTCATCTTCGCCGGGCTCCTGTTCGGACGCCGGCTGCTCTCCCCGGTGGCCCTCGGTCGCTCGCTCGCCGCGTTCGCGATCTTCTGTCTGCTGTCGGGGGTGGTCTATCTCATCAACGACATCTCGGACCGCGAGAACGACCGACAGCATCCCCACAAGGCGCGGCGTCCAATCGCCTCCGGTGCTCTGTCCGTGTCCGCCGCCGTGGTATCCGGGCTCCTGCTGACGGGAGCCGCCCTTTGGGGCGCGTGGTCGCTGGGCCTACCGTTCTTTGCGGTGGCGGTCTCGTATCTCGTGCTCCTGTCGCTCTACTCGGGACCGCTCAAGCACATGGTCATCATCGACGTGCTGACGATTTCCGTCGGCTTCGTCCTGCGGGCGGTGGCGGGCGCCGTGGCCATCGACGTCGAGATCAGCCACTGGCTCTTCGTGTGCACAATCCTGCTGGCCTTGTTCATTTCGCTCGCCAAGCGGCGGCACGAGCTGGTGCTGCTGGCGAGCGGCGCCGTCGGCCATCGACGCATCCTCCGCGAATACAGCCCTTACCTGCTCGATCAGATGATCGCCGTCGTCACGGCATCGACCTTGATTTCGTATATCTTCTACACCATCAGTCCGGAGACCGAGCTCAAGTTCGGGACACGGTGGCTCGGGCTCACGATTCCGTTTCCGCTCTACGGCATCTTTCGTTATCTCTATCTGGTCCATCAGCGCGAGGGTGGCGGGAGCCCGGCAGACCTGCTGCTCGCCGATCGCCCCCTGCTGGTCTGTGTGACATTGTGGGCGCTCTTCGTGGCGCTCATCATCTACCATCCCATTTGAAACCATGCCCGACCTACACGTCCGATCAGACTCGGTGAACGTCGAGCAGATCATGGAGCAGATCCGCGCGCGCATCCGGGAGAAGCGCGGCGTCGATTACACCGAGCAGCAGATTCGCGAGCTGGCCGCGGTGAAGCTCGAGAAGTTCCTCGACCCGCGCGGCGTCCGGTCCGATCTGCTCGCCCAGTTCCGGCAGAACGAGGCGGATCCCAACTACGCCTTCGAGTCGGATACGCTCTTCGAGACGCACCGTGGCCCGCTGCGCTGGATGCGCCGCGTGCTCTCGCCGGTGCTCAAGCTGTTCTTCAACCCGAATCCGCTGATTCACGTGCTCCACATGCAGTCGGACATCAACGACCGCAACACGCGGAGAAATGCGCTCTACTACGAGCTCGTCCACAACCTTGTCCTCGAGGTGACCCAGCTCGGCATCGAGGTGAAGAACCTGAAGATGCGGACCGAGACGCTCACGAGCCGGGTGGAATTCAGCGAGCGACGAGCCCGGGCCCTCGAGGGCGCCGTGTTGTACCGCCCCCCCGTCGAAGAGCGCCTGGAAGCTGCGCCGCCCGTCCAGCCCTCCCCACCAGCCGCCCCGACGAGTTACGCCGTGCCAGCCCTGCCGCCTCTCTCGACACCGACCGCACCAGCCGCGGGTCCGGGTACTACAGGGACAGCGGGCGTCGGGGCAGCAGGCGCCGCCGTGGCAGCCGAGGGGCCGGGGCAGCGCAGCCGTCGGCGCCGGCGCCGGCGAGGCCGCCGCGGTGGGGCGTCGGCAACGGCCATCATGGGCGGTCCCGCCGCGGGCGGCGACGGCGCTGGCGAGACGCCTGCCGGCTCGGGGGCGGACGACTCCGCGGACGACCTAACAGGCCCGGCCGAGTCCGACGACGAGCAGTGAAGCTCGCGGTCGTCGTACAGCGCTACGGCCGGTCGATCAACGGCGGGGCAGAGCTCCACGCGCGCTACATTGCCGAGCGCCTGGCGCGTCACGCTGAGGTCGATGTCCTGACGACATGCTCGTCGGACTATGTCACCTGGCGCAACGAACTCGCCGCTGGAGACGAACGCCTCAATGGCGTGACCGTCCGGAGGTTCCCGGTCAGCCACGAACGCGACCCCCGGGCGTTCGCGCGCCGCTCCGATCGGGTCTTCAGCCATGTCCACTCGCTGGCCGACGAATTGGCGTGGCTCGACGCGGAAGGACCGGCGTGCCCCGCGCTCGTCCAGCAGATCCGCCGACAGGCCGACTCCTACGACTTCTGCCTGTTCTTCAGCTACCGCTACTACCACGCCTACCACGGCGCCCGCGCGGCGGGGACGAAGGCAGTGCTCGTACCAACGGCCGAGCGCGATCCGTCAATCGGCCTGGGCATCTTCGCCCCGCTCTTTCGGGGCGTTCGCGCGCTGATGTACAACTCGCCCGAAGAGCAGGCGATGATTCAGGCGGTATCTGGCAACCAGGGTGTCCCCGGCGTCGTGGTCGGCGTCGGCTCGGATGTGCCGAGAAACCCGCAGCCTGGCCGGTTCCGGCAGAAGCACAGCCTGCGCGGGCCCTTCGCGATCTACGTCGGACGGATTGACGAGAACAAGGGCTGCGGCGAGCTGTTCCACTTTTTCGAGCAGTATCTGAGGGAGGGCGAGGGCAACCTGTCGCTCGTCCTCGTCGGCAACTCGCTGCTCCCGATTCCTGAGCACCCCCGCATCAGACACCTCGGTTTTCTGGACGACGCGGACAAGTTCGACGCGATGGCGGCGGCCGACACACTGATCATGCCCTCCTACTTCGAGAGCCTGTCGATGGTCGCGCTCGAGGCATGGGCGCTCGGCCG